>JBFFHG010000748.1:0-2908 GCA_041557055.1 Desulfosarcinaceae bacterium | reverse complement strand
GCGCTCCCCACGCCGAATCCCATCCAAAGAATTTTCTCAATATGCACGTTTTTGCGCAAACCATAAGGTGAAAATATATGTCGATAAAATTGCTGGCCAGAGATCTTTACCGTTTGCAAAAAAAGGTGGAACGGCTGCAAACAATGTTGGTTGATGCACCGATGGAAAAACAACCCGTCATAGAGAATGCCTTGCGAAAAGCCAGGGCGGAAAAAGAGAGTCTGCGGCGGGCCCTGGACAGTCAGATCAACCGTTGAGCAGGGGCGTCATAAAAGCGGTCCATGTCTCTTGAGTTTCCCTGCACAACAAAGTCTGGCAGTGATCTTGATTTAATTTTCAAACGCTTTCAGGAATGCGTCAGCCTCATCGATGGACCGCTGAATATCGCGGACGAGGCGGTCCACATCGGTTTCGATGCTGGCGGCTTCTCCCTTGAGCGAACCAATGGCTTGGGCATTGAGGTTGTGTTTCAAGTACAGCACATAATCCTTGAGATTCGCCAAAACAGGGTTCATGCGCTTGCGAGCGGTTTGCAAAGCGGCCTCCAGGCTTGCAAACCGCCCCTGGGTCGCTTTGAGTTTCCGGGTGCTTTGGGATCTGAATTCAGAATTTTGGATCTGATCGATTTCCAGACGCCATTCGGCGAACAGGTCTTGGGCGATGCGTTGAATATTGTCGATGCGTTTATCTATAATCTGCGCCCGCTCCTGACAATTCTCATAGTCGTCGGACAGGCTGTTGTACATTTTTTCAAGATCCCCTCCCTCCAGGCCATACATCTCTTTTAGGCGCGTGAGGGCATCTTTAAACTCTTCGGATGCTTTTCCCTGGTCATTGCGGGATTTTTCCACCTGATCACGCAGCAAATGACGTTTTTCTTTGCCCATTTTCTCCCACACTGCATAATATGTGCTTTGGCAACCGACAAACAATGCAGCAGCACTGAACATCAATACCAGAGTGGTGAAAAATGTTTTGTTTGGCATTCAAGTCTCCTCACTGAAAAAAAGTTGGTCATCTGATTCTTACATTATGGCGGCATTATAACGAGTACAGTATTAAAAGCAATGATACCTGTAAATTTGTGACCATAAGAGCACTTCTTTTTCGTTGTTTTTATGCAATAAAATAATAATTATAAAATGAATAATTTTTATAAAAAGAGATAGGTATTTTTTAATAAATAAGTCTTGACAATAAATTTGATATTTGGTAATGGGATAAGAATTCAATAACCAATGGATGCGTTTACGAATTGCCCGTATACCTCTGGTGTGGGGCGCCTTACCGTTCGTCGGCGTTATCCAGGGGTTCGACACAATCCCGGCGGCCTGGGGTTGTGTCGAACGGATAGCGACGTTGATGTGTCTTGCTGCCTAAAAAAACCGCCGATCACCGTGTCTTTTTTTCCATCCGGGGCAAAATGCTCAGAGTACAACCAACCATTTGATTCGAGAACAATAATTGACCTGAGGGCGATGGTGGGGTAGCCTAATGTCCCCAAGGCGGTTGTTTTATTTAGACGCGATAGCTGTGAGATAAAAGTTATGCCCTATCATAAAACTCAGGACGGTTGCAGTTTGTACTACGAGCTCCTTGGCGATGGTACGGGAAAACCCACCATTACTTTTATTAACGGAACCCTGCAAACCACTGTATATTGGAAACAATCGTGTAAAAGCTTTGTGGATCGATATAGATTGCTATTGTATGATTGCCGCGGACAGGGGGAAAGCGATTTGGGTGAAACGCCCTTGACATTGAAGCTGCATGCCGCCGATCTGCAATCCCTGCTATATGAACTGGAAATTCATCAAACCCATGTCATCGGCATTAGCCATGGCGCTCGGGTGGCGCTGGCACTGGCGGATGACCGCTCTGAACTGGTGGCCAGGATGGTGTTGTGCAGTATTTCAACCCGTTCGACTTATCGCGCAAAAATGATTGTAAGATCCTGGGTTGAAATTCTCCAACGCCACAGCCTGGATGCCATGGTGTGGGCGGCCGTGCCCCATGTGTTCGGGCACAACTATTTAAGGGAGAATTCAAGGATATTGGACCGCATTGTGAAGACCATCGTGCGCCGCAATCGCACCGAAGCACTGCGTTCGCATTTGCAGGCGATGCAGCATTATCCCACGTTGAGCAGCACAATCAAAAAAACACCCTTTCTTGTTCTGGTGCTTACCGGTGAAGATGACCCCCTGGTTACCAATGAAGGCGGCCAGGAGATTGCTCGAATCTGCGGTGGAAGGCACCAGGAGCTTGCCGGTGTCGGGCATTCCCTTCCCGCGGAAGCCCCCGACCTTTTTGTTAAGCTGGTTCTGTCGTTTCTGGATGGTCCATGATAGAATTAAAAATCTGTAAGAAAAAAGGTGCGTCACGTCGGCGTCAAAATATAACCGTTATTTTGATACGGGGCACTGCTCCGAATGAGGTGTTGGGGTTATGTCGAGTTGGTTGGCCGGCTTTCTTTGCGTCATATGGTTGCTTACCCGCAAAAACAGGGGCATGCGATCAAAACGCGGGCAACTGACAAATATTGTTAATGTTTTTTAGGGAGGACGGGTGGATCTTTTGTTTGACAACCATCCGATCTTTTTTTATAAGTAACGGTGAAAATCGATAGACGACAAAGCCCCTCCTTTCCGAGCTAAAAGTGAGCGATGGGTAAGAACTGGATTGAAGCGATTAGTGAATTAAATACTATAGTAATTTTAATGGCGGCCGATATATAAGTGTGGCAAACACGCTGTGTGTCGGTCTCTTTTTTATTTGCCGACGGCTTCTGTCAATTCGCTGATCAGCATTGAAAATAGATCAATGTACCCAAGGTAATTCTTGGATTGAATACAAAATATGGCGCATAGGAGGCATGGTATATGTGGGATAGATTAAGAAATTTGGG
>JBFFHG010000747.1:0-2909 GCA_041557055.1 Desulfosarcinaceae bacterium | reverse complement strand
GTTCAAGCCGACACCGGGATCGAAGACGAACCGGCAATCGCATTGTACACAAAGCCGGGAAGGCGCGAAGATGTTCTGCATTTCGATATGCCGGTTAAGAGCCAAGGGTGGTGACGGCATTGCTTAAAACAACAAAAGTCTTTTCTTCCACTTTTTATATATCCAATTATATATCCACGAAAACGGCCTTGATGTGTAAGAGAATCTCAATGCAACTCATGTTGAGCCTGAAAAGGTTTTTTCTACTATTAATGGAATTTTGCTTTTTTTAGCTTTCTTGGGATGATCACTTACCATTCATCTCTTTCAAGTTATTCTTCCGATATTTTTAACCACTGTTTTCTAAGGATTCCATATCGTTCCACGTCTTCAAATTTATCCCATTTTTTTGCATGCTGAGGCGCTCTGCCTTCATGTGACATGCCGATTTTCTGCATCACTTTGCCGGAAGCAGGATTGCGGCTGAAGTGGGATGCGTGAATGCGATTCAGTTTCAGGGCAGTGAATCCGTATTTGAGTATGACTTTGGTGGCTTCAGTGCAATAACCTTTTTTCCAGTAAGGTCTTCCAATCCAATACCCTAGTTCGGCGTGCTCAAAGCAGGGCGTTATCATCAATCCGGTGGCTCCTATCAACTCACCAGTGGCCAGTGAGGTAATGGCCAAAGTCAAAAGCTCTCCCGCTTCGAATTTTGGTCGATGGGTAGAGATCCACTCTTCTGCCATACCATTCTCATATGGATGGGGGATATTGAGCGTGGTGTCCGCGATAGCCCTATCTCCTGCCAGTCGTTGCACATCATCGGCATCGGATAATTCAAATGGCCGTAGCAACAGGCGTGCGGTTTTGATATGTGGATATTCCTTCATTTTATTTCTGTTTCCAGACCGGGGGTCTTTTATTCAAAAACGCATTTATCCCTTCCTTGGCATCTTCCGTTGCACATAACCGGGCAAAGGCTTCGTTCATGTATTCAAATGCCTTGTAGTAGTCCAGATCTGCCGCTGCATAGAAGGCCTTTTTGGCAATCTGCAAGGCCAAAGGACTCTTTTGGGCCAATTTGGCGGCCCAGGCATGGGTTTCCCTGTCCAATTCCGCATCAGGTACAATCCGGTTGATAAGTCCCATATTCATTGCTTCTTCGGCCGGGATCAGATCACCGTAAAATAGAAGCTCCAGGGCTTTTTTTCTTCCCACGGAGCGGGTGACGGGGATCACCGGGCCGACGCAGTTGAGTCCCACATTGATGGCGGTCAGTCCTATACGTGTCTTTTCACCGGCGATGGCCAGATCGGCCGCCGCCACCAGACCGGCCCCGTTTGCCGCAGCAACGCCTTTTACCTGAGCAATGACGGGTTTGCTGATGCGGCTGATGGTAATTAACGGGGTTTCCATGCACTCTATCCAAGCCCGATACTCCATGATGCTCTTGTCGGCGAAGTCGCTCACATCGATTCCGGCGCAAAATGCTTTGCCTGCACCTTTCAGGACAATGACCCGCACCTGTTTATCGGAATCGAGGGCGTGAAGGGCCTGATCGAGTTCCTTTGCAAGGGGAATATTGAATGTATTAAGGCTTTCAGGACGATTGAGAGTAATTTCAGCAACAAAATCATCGCCGATGTCAACGATAATATTTTCGTAATTCATGGCATATTCCTCTTTCTAGCTAATTTAAAGTTGCATAACATCTGTATTCATAAACTCTGTCAAATTAATTGTACACTATATATTGAGAGATGCCATTGTACAATATCTAAGAGCATGTTTGAAAACGACTTGTTTGCCCCAATTCCGGTATTGGATGAAAAACTTCATTCATCAAAATACTTCGTGTGTTTTTGCGGTTTATTTCTTCATCCGCTTTGAACGTTAACATAATCAGCAATTTTCGAATAAGTTTTAGTCGTCAATCCCCAAGCCATAGGCGACACTGGAGTAGATATCTGTTTCCATGAGGGGAATCGCCGGAAATTTTTGTTCGACGATTCCTCTTAAAAGCGGTATCCGGGATGATCCGCCAACCATCAATATAAAATCCATATGGGTGGATTCCATCTGAATGCGGTTAAATGTTTCATCAATCATGTGGGAAATTTTCTGCGCATGCTCCTCAATGTAACGCTCAAACTCAAGTCGGTGGATTTCTTCCGCTATGGTGATGATATCCTGGATAAACTGGACCGTTGCCATTTGGGTGTCCGATAGCGCTATCTTGGCTGATTCAATGGCCAGAAAGATATCCAGCCCTAACTTGCGATAGACCAGCTCTTCCAGGCATCTGATTTTTTGTGGGGCGCTGGTGCTTCTTTTGACTTCCTTAAGAGGCTTGCGCAAAAAGTCCGGCAGCGATGATCAGATACCGGCCTTGGTCGAATCGGCTGTGTCCTCTACCGCATTTCGTAGAAACTGGGCGCGGCTGATCCAGAAAATTTATCAAATTGACCCCCTATTGTGTCCCAAGTGCCTGGGGCCGATGAAGGTGATCTCTTTTATTGAGGATGATACGCTTATCAAGAAAATATTAGTGCATTTACAATTATGGGATACGAGAAACCACGACCCGCCCCAACTCGATAATACCCATACCCCCACCATTGAAACGCAGCTCACCTACGATGACACCTATTGCCAACTGCCGCCCATCGATTATTGGACCCAATAAAAGGGATTTGACCATGGCTCAAATTTTGTTTACAGGCCTTAGCTGTACCGCTGCGTTCAAAATCGGCCTATTTTGGCTTTCCGCCAAGGCGGCGATGCTGATTTCCGGGGTCGGACCGCAAGGAGCGCGCAATGGTCAGCTGACCAATTTATCCTTACACAACATCCTGTATTCAAAACGGTATTGACACACAAGCGTCGATTGCCTATACTCGGCGGCGTAAAAAGCGAATTCTTATCCTTTT
>JBFFHG010000746.1:0-2910 GCA_041557055.1 Desulfosarcinaceae bacterium | reverse complement strand
GCCGATTTTCACCCTCCTGCTCGCAGTATGCCATCGAAGCCCCGAAAACCCATGGGATCTTTAGAGGGTTATGGCTGGCGACAAATCGCTTGTTGCGTTGTCACCCTTGGAATGCCGGCGGATATGACCCGGTGCCTTAAAAAATTGGCGGTGGGAAAACGAGCATCTTCAAGGAGTCTTTAAAAGGTCTTTCCGCATGAAAAGTCGAAAGTAACCTCATTCGTCTTCATCAACCTAATGTGGCCACCCGTAGTCTAGGAGTAACTTTATGGAACAAGCGCGTCTATTCATCGCCATCGGTGTTTCCTTTCTGATTTTTTTTCTCTGGAGCATGTTTTTTGCTCCCAAATCTCCGGAAACAGCCATAGAAACAGCACCGCAAGAGAGCCAAACATTACAAGCGAGCGATGAAACCAAACCATCTTCGGATTTGTCAGAAAAACAAGCTGATATTATTGTCAATACAGACAAACCTGCAAGAAAAATTCAAGTTGAAACCCCGCTTTTCAGGATGGTCTTGTCTGAAAAAGGCGGGGGGGTCACCAGCGCTGTTTTAAAAGAGTACCATGAAAGTGTTGAAAAAGATTCGCCGCTGAAAGAGCTTATTCACAAAGAGGCCAAAAACGGAACATTGTTGATATCCATGTCGGGCCCTGGGACAAATGGTATAGAACAATCCGTTTTTTCAACAGATTATCCAGATGACATCTTAAATGTAAGTGAAAAGGCGGCCCATATAAGATTTCAGCATCGTACCCCATCCGGCATGGTCATTGAGAAAACCTACACGTTTTTGCCGGACTCGTATCTTGTTGATTTAAAAATAGCGCTCCGAAATACAGGCGATCAGACCTACAAAACCAATTTGGCCCTGGAACTTCAAAATACCCTTGCTAAAGATTCCGGGCGCTACAGTTTTGAAGGACCCAGCGGATTGATCGATAACAAACTGGAGCAAATCAGCATAAAAGATGTCAAAGAAAATAACGCATTCAGCGGAAAGATCGGATGGGTGGCGATCGAAGACCGCTACTTTATGACAAGCATCATTCCGGCACAGAGCGCAACAGCTGAAATGAAGCTGCTCTCAGATGAAAATACGATAATAAATCAAATTGTTATGGATGTTGGAGAGATATCCCCAAATGAAACCAAACGTCTTGACTTCAAGGTGTTCATGGGGCCAAAGAGTTTTTCTCTGCTGAAATCCTTTAACTGCAGTTTGGATCGCGCAATCAATTTTGGATGGTTTGATATTTTGGCAAAACCGTGTTTGTGGTTCATGAACTTTATTTATGGCTACATTCCCAACTACGGTATAGCGATTATTATTCTGACAATTGTTTCGAGAGCCATCTTTTGGCCATTGGCCAAGAAGAGTTACAAATCAATGGGCGAAATGAGGAAACTACAGCCGTTAATGCAGGAGATTCGTGAAAAGTATAAGAACGACAAGACCAGAATGAATCAAGAGACGATGGCCCTGTATCGTACCTACAAGGTAAACCCCGTGGGGGGGTGTTTGCCCATGCTTATCCAATTACCCGTCTTTTTTGCGCTTTATAGAATGCTTTATTCCGCCATTGAGCTTCGGCATGCGCCTTTCTTTGGCTGGATGAGCGACCTGTCGGCACCTGACAGGCTTTTTCAGTTCAGCTTCAAGATACCTTTTATGGATCCACCATCCGGAATTCCGGTCTTGACGCTTATCATGGGTGCCACAATGTTGATCCAACAAAAGATGACGCCCCAAGCAGGTGACCCGACACAAGCCAAAATGATGATGCTGATGCCCGTCATATTTACTTTTATTTTCATCAATTTTTCTTCCGGGCTTGTGCTTTACTGGCTGGTGAGCAACATTTTTTCGATTGCGCAGCAATACTACACGCAGAAAAAGACGGCCTAGCACGTGGAGGTTTAGAGAATGAATCAGTTTGTTGAGTTTGAAGGTAAGAACATTGATCAGGCCCTTGCCAAGGCCAGCGATGAATTAAATTTGCCGGTTGAAAAACTTGAGTATGATGTTGTTTCATACGGTTCTTCTGGAATTTTCGGTTTGGTGGGCGTTAGAAAGGCCAAAATCCGAATTAAATCGGGGAATGGCACAAACCTTGATCAAGATGCCAAAGAGCAGGCCAGAGATCTGGTAAAAGATGCTTTTCAATTAGAGGATGACGAAATCGCCGATGATGCCGGGGCTGATGCTGATGATGAAGCAGATTCAGAATCACCTCAAACACCAACCCCGGAAATGGAGAGCGCAATATCATCAGGGAAAGAAGCGTTGCAGAGAATTGTTGATTTTATAACCACCGATTCGATAATAACGGTTGAAATCGTCGGTCAGAGAGTGGTTTTTAAGGTCGAGGGCGGCAATAGCGGCATGCTCATCGGAAAAAGGGGGCAAACCCTAGAAGCGATCCAGTACTTGGTCGAAAAGATCGTGAATAAAAAAAATGATCAGCGCATACGCGTCCTGGTTGACGTTGAGGGCTATTTAAAAACCCGTAAAAGTAACCTGCAAAAATTGGCGTCCAAAATGGCGGAAAAAGCTCAGAAAACCAAAAAACCGGTCACAATCGGACAAATGAACGCCTATGACCGGAGAACCGTTCATCTGTTTTTGAAGAACAATGCAGCCGTTCGGACACAGAGTGTTGGCGAGGGTTACTATCGAAAACTGATTATTTTTCCGAAAAAAACACGGCGAGGCCGTCAGGTAAACTAACATTTTTATTAATTCAGCAGATCAAAAGGGGCCGGGCCGAAGAAAAGCCCGGCCCCTTTTTTTGATACTGACTGTAATATGGTTTCAGGTTGATAATATCATGTCAAGGATCGCTACCGGGAAAGATACCATAACCGCCATCGCAACCCCGATTGGTAGCGGGGGTATTGGGATCATTC
>JBFFHG010000745.1:0-2927 GCA_041557055.1 Desulfosarcinaceae bacterium | reverse complement strand
GGGTATCTTTTCGAGCTTCCCGAAGTCATCCGGGCGGCCCGCAAGATCTACCCGGCCAAGGCGGACTGGTATCGCGTCAACGCCCTGCCCGGAGATTTTCGCACTTACAGGTTTCAACCCGGACGGAAGTTCGGACTGATTCTCATGGGAAATTTTCTTCACGCCTATGGTGCCGGGGAGGCCCGCAAGCTGCTTGACAAGGCGGTTTCCCTGCTGTCGCCCGAGGGGCTGGTGGTGGTGCACGACTACTTTCCGGATCTCGGCCAGCGTGCTGCTCACAAGGGCGCGCTTTACGACCTGAATATGATGCTGAATACCTACGACGGCGTTTGCCATACCGCGGAAGAAGTGACCGGGTGGCTGACCGCCGCAGGCATGGTCACGGTATGGCGGCGCCATCTTTCGACCGATTCCGCCCTTATTCTTGCCGCCGGCCGGCAGGGCCGGCTTGCAGATCAACCATTGGACGAATGGCCCCAGGCGGCCCGATTCATGGGCTTTCGTGCGGCTGTTGAACTACCTGCCCGGGAGGTGGTCGTGGCGCCCTGGGTGCGGTTAAAATGCCGCAACGGGTGCCCGGCATACGGCCGAAAACTTCAATGTCCGCCCCATTGTATTGCGCCTGAACAGACCCAAAAAATACTGGACACTTATGAACGCGCCATTCTGGTGGAGGGCGCGCCGCCCGGAAAAGCGTTTCACGAAAAGCTGCTTGCCCTGGAACGCAAGGCTTTTCTTTGCGGCTATCACAAAGCCTTTGTTTTCGGTGCCGGCCCCTGCCCGGTGTGCGATGCCTGCCCGGATGACGGCAATTGCCGCCATCCGGCCAAGGCAAGACCTTCCATGGAGGGCGCGGGCATGGATGTCTATGAAACAGCGCGGCATGCCGGCCTGTTCATCAATCCGGTTCTCAGCAAGGGAGACCACGTCAAATATTTCGGTCTTCTTCTACTGGAGTAACCACATGCGGCTGCTCTTTATTCAAGTGCCCACGTCCCATCTGGGCGCAGGCGAACGGGTCTATCCGCTGGGGCTTGCACGGCTGGCCGGCCTGGTGCCGCCGGTGGTCGATGCCCGGGGGCTGGATATGAACCTGTACCCGGACCCCTGGCCGGTTTTAAAAGAGACCTTGCTCGACGTGCGGCCCCATTTCGTGGCCCTTTCCTTTCGCAACCTGGATCCCCTGGCAGGCCATCATGCATCCTACCTCTCTTGCTTGAGAACAACCGCCCATGTTACCCGCAAACTGGCGCCGGAATCGAAGATCATTGTCGGGGGTCCTGCATTTTCCCTTTTTGCCCGGCGTCTCCTGGCGGAAATTCCCGAACTGGACGCCGGCATTGTGGGGGAGGCCGAAGGGATCTTCCCGGGGCTGTTGTCAAGGGATCTGGCGCCGGAGGCCGTTGCCGGCATGGTGTGGCGAAAACAAGGGCGCGTGGTTCAAAACCCGCCCGGCGCGAGATTGGCAATGGATGCGCTGCCGGGTTTGAACACCCACATCTTCCGTCCGCAAGATTACCTGGCGGGCAACAAATATGTAGCGGCCATGGGCATTGAAGGCAAACGGGGGTGCGATCTTTGCTGCGCCTACTGCGTCTACCCCTGTCTGGGGGGTGGAAAAATGCGGCTGCGCAACCCGTCGCGCACCGTGGATGAGATGGAGCTTCTCCATAAACGCCATGGCGTCGGCCTGTTCCACTTCACCGACGGGGTGCTCAACCGCCCGGTCGATCACTTTGAATCCCTTTGCCGGGAACTTGTCCGGAGAAAACTCAGGGTAAGCTGGACCGGATTTTTCCGGGAAGACGACCTGACCCTTGACCTCACCGGACTTGCCATGCAAGCCGGACTGGTGGCCATCTATTTTTCCGGCGACGCCCTTACGGACAAGGGGCTTGCAACCCTGAACAAGCGGCTCGACAAATCCGATCTGCGGCGGGCGGCCGGAATCACTGCCAAGTGCGGCGTTTTGACCATGTGCCACTTTCTGGTCAACCTGCCGGGTGAAGATACGGCCCAGGCCCGGGAAGCCGTTGACACCCTGGACCAGCTCCTTGAGATACACGCACCTGCCGGCAACCTGGGCGCGGTCATATTCAATACCGTCCGGCTCTATCCCGGCGCCCCGCTGACGCGCAGGCTTCAAAAAACCGGAGAACTGGACCCCGGCCTGGATCTTCTCTACCCGGTCTACTTCAATCCGCCGGAGACCGCCCACCGGCTGCACGAACTGGAGGCCCGCTGTCATCTGGCCGGTGTTCTCTCGCGGCTTGAAATGCAATCATCGACCAAGGACTGTCAACCATGAACGTGTTGGTGCTGGAACACCCGCGGATTCGTTCGGAAAAACATTTTAACGACATCGCCAATACGCCGCTGTGGTCATGCCTGCTTGCCGGTTATGCCGCCGCAAGCATTCAGCAGGCCGGATGCCCGGCGGCGCTCCTGGACGCCAATCACCGCCGATGGGATTTTGAGCGGACCGCCCGGGAGATCATCCGGCGCAGTCCGGCGCTGCTGTGCGTCCATGCCGTATACTTCTGGGAGCATACGGTCCGGTTTATCGATTTTCTGAACAACCTGAGATCCCTGGGGTTTAAAGGCCATATCAACCTCTTCGGTTTTTTTCCCAGCCTGGCGCACACGGCGCTTCTGGCTGCCGCTCCGGCAGCGGATTCCATTGCGGCGGGGGAGTGCGAAGGCACCCTGGCCGAGCTTGCAATCCGGTTGGAGAAAGGCAAATCCTGGCGGGCGGTTCCGGGGCTGGCCGTCCGCGACGGTCAGGGGGCGACCGCTTTGATCCCCAGGAGGCCCGATCCGGACCCCGACGTTTTTCCTTTTCCGCTGCGCCGGTATGTGGCCGGAGAAACCGCCGGTATCCTTGCCAGCCGGGGCTGCTATAATTACTGCCGCTTTTGTCCGGTGCC
>JBFFHG010000744.1:0-2929 GCA_041557055.1 Desulfosarcinaceae bacterium | reverse complement strand
TGATGGATTCTCCAAACCCTAATGTGTGCCTGGCGGTGTTTGCGTTCATTCAGCCCGATTGCCTTTTATCCATTGTCGACGGTAACTGCCCCGGAATCAATTTGCCGCGCTGAAAACGATCCGCGCGCCCCATCAAAAGAGATACTCTTTATCATTAAAAAACCATCCTGTCAGGATGGTTTTTATCTTTCGCCTTTCATTTGATATAATAATCATGGCATGGATTAATAATTGTCTAAAAATACGACCAATTATTCTTGACACGGATATGATGGTGTGTAAAATTGCATGTAATTTAATGGGTAATGTTTTTTGACTCTAATATTATCGGCATTATATTGACTTGATTCAAATTCCAATGAAACATGTTTCAGCAACACAAAAGGACGGAACTTATGCTTAAGCCGATGAAAACGATCCTGTTTGCAACAAACCTGTCTGAAAATTGCAAGGCCGGATTTGAGTTTGCCGCTTCCATGGCCACCCGGTATCAAGCGACCCTGATTCTACTCCACGTGCTCGAAAAAATGCCCGACTATATCACAGGTCGTTTAAAAGGCTTGCTTGGAGAAAAGCAATGGGCGGAAATGGCCCAACGCCATGCGGATAATGCCCGCGAGGCACTGATAGCCAAAAAATCGTCCAGCAAACTGGTTCGCGAGGCCCTCAACCAATTCTGCATCAATGCCGGAATCGATGATTCAAGCTGCGGGTATCATTCCAGAGAGATCGTTGTGGTCAACGGTGAAATTATTGAAGAAATTATCAATCAGACCAATAAATACAATGCAGACCTGATCGTCCTGGGATCGCGAGATGGATTCTTGTCCGACAATCGCATCGGCCAAACCATCAAATCGGTCATGAGAAAGGCGCATATTCCCGTATTGGTCGTCCCACCCCATGAATAAAGCGGCGTCCCACGATCACGGTCAATCCGGAGCTGCCATGCATCCGCCCATCGTTTCAATCATCAGCAAAAAAAGAAGCGGGAAAACCACTCTGCTTGAAAAACTCATTCCGGAGCTCAAGAGCAGAGGTTACCGGGTGGGAACGGTCAAACACGATACCCACGGATTCGACATCGACCACGAGGGCAAGGATACCTACCGCCATAAAATCAGCGGCGCCGAGGCCGTGTTGATCTCCTCACCCTGGAAAATCTCCTTCATAAAAGACACCAATGAAGATCTGGCCCTCCATCAACTTGTGACCAGATATATGGCCGATCTGGATATCGTGCTGACCGAGGGCTACAAACGCGCCAACATGCCCCAAGTTGAAGTGTTTCGCAGCGCCGCCCACAAGACGCCGCTGCACACCAAAAATGAGGAGAGCACCCTTATCGCGGTTATGTCGGATGTTCCCTTGGATCTCGGGGTACCCGTTCTGGGTATTGATGATGTGAAATCCCTGGCCGATCTGATTGAAAAACAGTTTCTAAGAGAATGTCGGATAATTAAATCAAAAGATGCGGGCGATTCGTAAAATCATAAAAACTGCGGACTTCGCATGACAGGGTCACTCTTTGCGCAACAAGGGAAGAAACATTGTTTCGCAACGCTCATCAGCGTCGGTCAATACTTGCCGGCGGAAGGTCCTGAACTCCTTGATAAGATCTTTGGCATGAGGTGTAAGGACTGATCCGCCGCCGCTAGTCCCTCCGGCCTGACGAACGACCAATTCTATCCCCAACCTCTCCTCTGACGCCTTAATGCGTCCCCAAACCGCCCGATAGCTCATTTTAAGCGCCTTGGCCGCTGCATTGATCGATCCGTGCATTTCGATGGCTTCCAAAATCTTGACCCGTCCCATGCCGAAAATCACCTTGCCGGATTCATCTTCGACCCAGATTTTGGAACGCAGTTTAAAAGGAACGGGTGTTTTCGCCATGCCCTCGGCCCTGTTTGAATCTATTCATCAATTGCCGTATGGATTTTTCCACCCTGATGTTGCAAAGATCTGAAGAGTTCAGCGTCAAAAGTGAAGCCCTTTCAATCCCCTGCCCCTCTGTTTTACGCAACATCAGAGTTCTGATGATCAGGTACACCATGCCGGGCCTAAAAGCAATTCAATGACCGCGCAAATTGCCTTGAAGCCCAAATCCCTGTTTGCGTTATGCCTTTATTGACACAACGCTTTGAGTGTGCTATCAGCCATTTGTCATGTCAGTTCTTGTATTTCTGTATTTCGGACCCCAAAAAAATCGCTGGTTTGTGACATAAGGAGAAGGCTTTATGACAACCCATCTGATGGTGATCAACGGCAGAGAGGTGACCTTCACCGACGGCCAGACCATTCTTGAAGTTGCCCGCGCGAATCAGATACGCATCCCCACCCTGTGCCATCTCAAAGGCACCACGCCCACCGGCGCCTGCCGGATTTGCGTGGTGGAGGTGCAGGGCGCCCGAACCTTGCTGGCTGCGTGCAGCACCCCGGCGGCAACCAACATGATCGTTAAAACCGATTCGCCCAAAGTCGTCAAAGCGCGCAAAATGGTGTTGGAGCTCATGCTCTCCTCGGGCAATCACAACTGCGCCACAGCAAATACGGGCGGTAAGGGCGACTGGACCGGGTTTCAAATGCAGGTCCAGGAAGCGGACGCCTCCCCCGACCTATGCCCGGTGTGGGGCGATTGTCAGCTCCAGAACCTGGCCTATGAATATCAGGTCAGCGCAAACCAATACATCCCCGGCGGCAGCGACTACCCTCAAGAGCTGGCCAATCCGTTGATCATCAGGGATTTTTCGCGCTGTATCCTGTGCGGGCGATGCGTACAGGCCTGCAACGAAGTTCAGGTCAACCGGGCCATCAGTTTCGGCTACCGCGGCGCCGCGGCTAAAATCGTCGCTGCCGGCGACAGACCCCTGGCCGAATCCGATTGCGTTTTTTGCGGCGAATGTGTGCAAGCCTGTCCGGTGGGCGCTCT
>JBFFHG010000743.1:0-2933 GCA_041557055.1 Desulfosarcinaceae bacterium | reverse complement strand
GGAACGCCTGACGCCCAGGGAATGCATCGTACCCAGAGTGGCGGTGATCCTGAAGGCTGTCCATACCATCGCCGAAAGTGCGGCACTGTCCGAAGAAGCCCTGGAAGAACGATACGTCCACTTGCTGGAAGTCAATCCGGAACTCCAGGAGTATTTGAAGATCGGACCTTCCTTTGCTTTTTTCATGGATCTGGCCAGACACTTCTTTCTGAGCTCCACCCTTGATGAAATCCATCGCGGCGATCAAAGAATCGTCCATGAAGCCATGAAACAGCACGAACTGTTATGGGATCAGCACGCCTTTGTCTGTCGCTACGGCGAAGAGGCCGGAGCGGTCTGCCACGAACTACAGGACGCCTATTACCGCTGCGAAGGCCGTCTCCGGCAACTTGTGGAAGAAGCCCGCATCGTGGAAGACATTCCCGCCTTTCAATTGAAGCAGTGGTTCCTCACCCATCTGGCCGGCGAAAAAATCCATGCGGCCACTGAGGACCTGCCCGACGAATTTATCAACAGAATCAACCACCTGCTGACCAGGGTGATACGCGACAACCACTACCAGGTCGAACGTTACCGCCAGGGCGTGCGGCGCTATATCAAGGAGATGCGCTTTTCACAGCACCGCATCCAGTTGGAAAATTTGTCCGCCAACGCCCTGGACCTGCTGGCTTGGATAGGTCGGAAAGGCTTGGCGTTGCGCGATCTGAAGCCGGAAAACCTCTTTGTGGCCGGAAAACCAGAGGCCTATCCAATTTTTCTGAATGATTTAAAGAAGTTCTCCATCGGCCTGATCGATGTGGAGACAGCCGTGGCAATGGATGGGGCCAAGTCTGAGAATATCCCCCAGCCCCAATTGGCCGGCACACCGCTGTATGCCACGCCGACCAATTTGTTGTCCAACGTGATCCTGCATGAAGTCTACACGGATGTGCGCACCATTCTCCATTTGCAGGACTGGTATGCAACCATTGCCATAATTTTCAAAATCATCAGCGGTCGAAATCTTTTTGCGGTAACGGCCCGAACCTTTCCGGAAATCGTCAAACGCGTCAAACTCATAGACCCCACGGGCCCGGATGTGGATCGCGATGTGGCCGCGATCAACTTACTTTTCTGGAACAGCGCCCTGGCCGAATTTGAAGAGGGCATGGCCCAGCACAACGATACTTTCTCACGCGTTGAGGTGACCATTCCCAAACCCCTTGTGGCCGATATCATCAAAGCCCTTCACCGGGGCTGTGACCGGATCACCCATCGGCTGACCCGGATCATATCCCAGCAATCCATTTTCACCGGACGGGACAAGTGCCAATTCTTAATGGCGGCGCCGGTTGAAAAAATTCGAAAAATGACCCAAAAACTCTCCACCGGGCAACCCGTCGGAAAAGAACGCTTAAATCAGCGGCAGCAAGCCATGGCGGTTCTGAATCGCATTGAACCTCTCAAAAGCCGGCTGCAGCGCAAACTTGAGGCCGCCGCCGCCCTGAAAGCGACCGCCAGCAGCATCGCCGCCGATCAACTGCTTGAGGCCATGTTCGAAAAAGTCTTCAGCGCCATGTACCTGCCCCACTGGTCTTCGCCGGAGCCCGCCAAATGGAGCGGAAAATCCGACCTGCCCTCCGATATCGCCACCTACCAGGCGACCATGTAGGTTCCGGGACATACCAACGACAAAGGCTTCTTTATCCTGACAGGTAAAAACGATTTAATGAAAGGATCGACCCGTTTTAAGGTTTTGAGACCACTTTCGGCCAGCTGTTGTTTCTACAACTCACAGATGAGGTCAGCGATTGTAACCTTATCCAGCTTGGCGTACATCGCTTCAGTGGCTTCAATCCAAACGCTTCGAACCCGGCAATCGCCAGCCATGTCGCATTTGTCCGGTGAGCTGACGCACGCCACCAGATCCGTCTGACCTTCGAAAAGGCGAACCAACTGCCCAACCGTTATCGTTTCAGGCCTGCGTTTCAAAAGGTGGCCGCCTTTGGCCCCCCTGACGCTCTCTATCAGACCGGCCTGTTTCAGCGTTCGGACCAGTTGCTCCAAATATTTGGCCGGAATATTTTGAGCTTTTGCGATTTGACTTACCTGCACCGGGTCCTGACCATAGTTTCGGGCTAACTCCAGAATAATTCGGGTACCGTAGCGGCTGCGCGTAGAAAGTTTCATAATATCCAGACCATTGTCGTAGGTTTTTGTAATCATATTCGAATATTGCACCAAATAAAAATTGTCAACCTGTTTTGTCACCGATATGGAAGATGGGGAGCTCAAAAGTGAAGGGAACGCACCCGCAAACCGACGTTGCGGTTCATCGTCTCATCAATATAATTGATTTTTCGAATCCGGCCTTCCCCGGCAGATCTTGGATGCGTTTTTCGTTAGGAAAAAATCACCTGCCGGCTTGCCGAAAAACGCTGGAAGAAATTCTTTGCGATTGAGCCAGCGCGCTGATAAAAGGCCAATTGACAACCAAAAACCCCTGTCCCAAATTCAATACGGTTGAAACCATGATTTCTTGCTGACCCAATAACATAATCAGTGTCTATACCCTGCCCTGATCCTTAGGGCTCACCGCTATGTTGAACAACTCAATGCAACCAACCTTTTCTAATCATCTAAAATCACAATCCCATGTTTTTCACTGATTTTTTGGTAGCCCCCGTTATCTCTGATCCTTTTCATTGCCTGGTTGAATCTTTTCAAAAGATTCTGCGTATCAGGATACTGCTTTGACGTCATTAAATAGTTGGCTCCCACATGAAGGGGCTTCTTCACCGTAAAAAACCGCCTTGTCTCTTCCGGAGAAAACAGTTTTCTGATCATATGCCATCCGGTTGTTTCAAGGGCGGGAGCCAGATCGATTCTTCCGGCCTTGAGTTTTTTGAAGTCCTGTTCTTCGCTCGTTGCAAAATCAACTTGAAGCCCCGCCT
>JBFFHG010000742.1:0-2943 GCA_041557055.1 Desulfosarcinaceae bacterium | reverse complement strand
GGGACGTTTCGGCGGCCGCTCAACAGCCTCCGGCGATGAAGACTGGTTAGACCCCCAAAAGCAGCACACCTTGTTAATCGTTGCCGGACTGGATACGGGGCCATTTGAAAAATCGATTCAAAGCAGCCTGCGCAATACCGTGCTTCTATCCGTTCTATTACTGTTGCTTGGCTTTGCCGGATTTGTGGCCTTGTTCTGGATGCACAGTTACCGCATTGCCAGTCGCTCCCTGCAGGACACCTCCGCGTTTGCCCATGAGGTCGTGGCCCATTTGCCGGTGGGGCTCATTGCCACCGATCAGCAAGGGGGTATCGCCTTTTTCAATGCCGCGGCTGAAAAGATCACCGGTGTCCCGCGGTCACAAGCCCTGGGGGTGAATCCGGAACAGATTTTGCCGTCAGGGTTGTGTGATTTAAAAAGCGTTATGGATCTGGGGCATACCATCAGGGAGAAGGAGATGCCGTGTGCCTTTGGCGATGGGTCGGCTGTTTGGGTGAGCGTCAGCGGCACACGCATTGTCAATGAACTGGACCAGGTGGTGGGGCATGTGGTCATCCTGCGCGATCTGGAGGAGGTGCGCCGTCTTCAGGAAGAGATTCGGCGGCAGGAGAAATTGGCCGCCTTGGGGGGAATGGCCGCCGGTGTGGCCCATGAAATACGCAACCCGTTGAGTTCAATTAAGGGGATGGCCACTTACCTGGCCGGCAGGTTCGGCCCAAACAGCGAGGATCGCAACGCCGCGCAAGTGATGATTCAGGAGGTGGACCGACTCAACCGGGTCATTACCGCGTTGCTGGACTTTGCCCGGCCCTCTGATATCAATCCCCGCCCTACGGATTTCGCGCAATTGCTGAAACACTCCCTTAAATTGATACAGGTTGATGCTGCCGCCAAAAACATCCGGATTCAATTGGATGTGGATGGGTGTGTCTGCAGGCCGTTGCTCGATCCGGACCGGATTTCCCAATGTTTGCTCAACCTTTATTTGAACGCCATCCAGGCCATGCCCCAAGGCGGCGAGTTGGTTGTGCGCTGCCGCCCGGATTCTCCCGAAGGCGTTCAACTGGAAATTTCCGATACGGGCCAGGGGATTTCAAAAGAGCATTTATCGCAGATATTCAACCCCTATTTTACCACCAAGCCCACAGGCACGGGTCTGGGCCTGGCCATTGTGCATAAGATCGTGGAGGGTCACAGCGGGCACATTAGCGCCCGGAGCAATCCAGGAGAGGGCGCCACCTTTACCCTGCACCTGCCGTGTGCCCCAAATGGCGAACATGGAGAGGGAGATGAACATACCAACTAAAATTCTGGTGGTGGACGACGATTCCGGGCATTTGACGACCCTGAAAACCATCATTCAAAGCTGGGGGTATGCCGTGCTCAGCGCCGAAGACGGCAGCGTTGCCGTGGAGCGGGTCAAAGGCGCGGCCGTGGATTTGATCCTGATGGATGTGCGCATGGCGGTCATGGGCGGCATCGAAGCGTTAAGGCAAATCAAGGCTTATAACCCGGCCATCCCGGTGATCATTATGACGGCCTACTCTTCGGTTCAATCGGCTGTGGAGGCCCTCAAAGCCGGGGCTTACGACTATTTGATCAAACCCCTGGATTTTGAGGTGCTCAAGATGACCCTTGAGCGGGCCCGTGAACACGCCGGCCTCAAGGTTGAAAACCAGGCGCTCAAAGCCAGACTCCAAGGCGATTTCGACGGGGTCAACATCATCGGCGCCAGCCCGGCCATGAAGGCCACGCTGGAGATGCTGGCCATGGTGGCGCCCTCCGAAGCCACGGTTTTGATTACCGGTGAAAGCGGTACCGGTAAGGAGTTGATTGCCCGCTCCATTCATTTCAACAGCGCCCGCAAAAATGGCCCTCTGGTGGTGGTCAATTGTGCTGCAATTACAGAAACCTTACTGGAATCGGAACTTTTCGGCCACGAGAAGGGTTCTTTTACCGGTGCCGACCGTCGCCGGGAAGGGCGTTTTCAGCAGGCTGACGGGGGCACTATTTTTATGGACGAAATTGGTGAGACGTCGGCTGTGATGCAAGCCAAGCTGTTGCGGGTGATTCAGGAGCGTGAACTCCAGTTGGTGGGCGGCGAAGAGACGGTCAAGGTGGATGTGCGCATCCTGGCGGCCACCAACCGTGATCTGGAACAGGAGGTCAAAACCGGTCGATTTCGCGAGGATCTCTTCTTCAGGCTGAACGTGGTTACCTTGAATGTACCGCCGTTGCGCCAACGGCAGGACGATATCCCCCTGCTGGCCCAGCATTTTATGGCGCGCTTTGCCGCCAAAAACCGAAAAACGGTTAAAGGGTTTGTCCCCCTGGCCATGGAAATGCTTCTGAAGTATCCCTGGCCCGGCAATGTCCGTGAGCTGGAGAATGCACTGGAGCGCGCCGTGATTCTGATGACCGGCGACCACATTACCGAGAAAGAACTGCCGTTGAGCATGGTGCAGCACTATGAAAAGCAGAGCGGTTCTTATGAGGCCCAGACACCAGCGGCGGCGGCTCAGCAGACCGGCATGCGCTCTTTGGAAGAGATCGAAAAAGAGGCGATCATCGCAACCTTGGCGATGACTGACGGCAACAAAAGTGAAACAGCCCGGCGTCTTGGCATAACCCGCAAAACCCTGCACAATAAAATCAAGCAGTACGGGATTAACCAACCCCAACGTTTACATAAACCCTAGCGTTGCAAAAGCCGGAGGGTAAAAAAAATGGCGTAAAAAAGACCCGATCCTCAAGTGCACCATGGGTAAATTCCTCGGATGGTGAACCAATTCGGCGCTTGTGCAATACCCACAAGGGGCTGATATCTCTTCGCCATCTTTTTTATGCAACGACAGGGTAAAATGTAACAGCTAGTTGGCTTCAGCCGGAAAGAGATCCCTCTGTGGGGTTTGACGCTTGAGTGTTGCGGCGATCTCTGCGGAG
>JBFFHG010000741.1:0-2945 GCA_041557055.1 Desulfosarcinaceae bacterium | reverse complement strand
CCAGTTCCGGCACGATCTCGGTGATCCGGCCATTATCAATGATAATCTTCAATGCCTTTTTTTCAAGCAAGGTGTGCTTAAAAAACTCCAGGCCGTCCTTGTTCTGATTGTAGTAGCCCTTGATATGCTCCAACGGCTGCTGAAAGTTATCGGCCATTTCCTGAAAGCCTTGATCCAACTCCTGATCGGTCAGCTCAATTTTTTCCTGTTCGATGATTCTGTTGAGAATCAGGTGACGGCGAACCTGTTTTTCAGCCGTGGGACGATAGGTTTTACCCAAACCTTCACGGCTCAGGCCCACCTCTTCAAATGAGCGGTTGCTTTGAGCAAACGAGCGCTCGGCATCGTTGAGAATATGCTCCAGTTCCCCATCCACCAGCGTATCGGGCACTTCAAACTGGGTCTGCTCAAGCAATTGCTGAAAAATCTGCTCATTGAGTTCCTGCTCCACGCGTTTTTCATAGCCGCTGCGAAGATTATCCTTGATCGCGATTTTCAGCGCACCCAGGGTTTCATATTTATCGCTGATGCCTTTGGCAAAGGCATCGTCCAGGTCCGGAAGAATCTCCTCACGGATCTCATTCAACTTCACCTTGAAAAGCACCTTCTGGCCAACAAGTTCCTCTTTAAAATAGTCCTCGGGAAATGTGGCCGCCACCTCCCGTTCCTCATCAACGCACATGCCGACGATGCCTTGATCCAGATCCTTGACGATTTGCCCGTTGCCGACCTTGATAACAAAATTCTCCGTTTTCTTGGTGGGCTCGAAAGGCTCGCCGTCTTTAAATCCCTCGTAATCGATAACCGCCACGTCGCCTGTCTTGAGAGGCCGGGCTTCGTTGATCTTCTCCCGCTTGGCCAGATTTTTTTGCAGCATCTTGAGTTGGCCATCCACCTCGTCGTCGGTGGCCGCATACCTGGTTCTGGTTAACTTCAGCCCCTTGAAATCGACGTCGGCGATCTCGGGGTTAACCTCCACGGCGGCATCAAAAGCATAGGGGCTGCCGGCAACCAGCTCCGGCGGGTCCACCGCGGGGCTGCCGACAATTTTCAACCGAGTCTCTTTAATCGCATCAATGAATGCGGACTGAATCAATTTTCCGGACACATCGGCTTTGACCTCTTTGCCGTAAAGCCGCTCTAAAACCGGGCGCGGGGTTTTTCCCGTTCGAAACCCCTTGATTTTAGCCGTCTTTTTCAGTTGGCCGTAGGCGCTGTCCAGTTCGCGAACCACATCCTCCTGGGGAACTTCGATGTGCAGAATTTTTTTTACCGAACTTTGATCTTCAACTGTAACTTTCATGGCGTATACCTTTCTAATAATAAAATGCCTCCGAGAAATCAATCTCAAGGCACTTGGGAATATTCGGTACCATCTGGTCAAGACGCGGCCGCTTCACCCGGATTGCGTGCCCTGGCCGCCCTGTGCGTTGGAAATCGCCGGCAAATCGGTGGGTTGCAAAATGCGTTCTAAAAACAATCACGCAAAAAAAGCGCCTTGGATGGGTGGTCCAAAAAAAATGGTGCGAGAGGGGAGACTTGAACTCCCACTCTGTCGCCAGAGCTGGATCCTAAGTCCAGTGCGTCTACCAATTCCGCCACTCTCGCCGATTCTTATCAAAAGATCTGCCAAGAGGCTCGCTCGTTCAAATTCAAATAGTTACAATTTCACAGGGTGCAGATCCGAACTCAAATTCCGCAAATTATTTTTCGAGCAAGCCCTAAGGTCCTTGACTTTCAACCCCTTTTTATTAAACTACATTTGACATAAGCTCAAGTAGTTAATATTAAACCGATTGGGTGTCAAGTGAATTCAGGCCTCGGTAGGCCCTCAAAGAGGGCCTGTTTCGTTTTAATTTGCAGTGCCTTGACCGTTGGTCTGGCCCTGTTTTCCGCCCTATCCCCGGCCATGGCCGACTCCTCCCCCTTTTTTTCCGCAAAATCGGTAAAAGTGGCCCTGGACCCGGGCCATGGCGGCAGAGATGGGGGCGCCCGGGGGCCCACCGGCCTGTATGAAAAAACAGTGTGCCTGGAATTGGCCCGCAAGCTCGCCCTCCAAATTGAAACCCAATACCTGGTCACCTTGATCCGCAGCGACGACTACCATGTGGAACTCGTCCAACGGGCTGCCATCGCCAACCAGGCCGGCGCCGATTTGCTGATCAGTTTGCATACCGGTGCCGGTTATATCCATTCATCCCGCGGGATTTCAATTTACTATCACCGTTCCCGGAACATTCCGGCCCATGAGTTGCAAAACGCCGGCAACAGGGAAAAACAACCCAGATGGGATCGAACCCAGTCCCGTCACCGGTCCGCAAGTCTGGCCCTGGCTTCAGCGCTGAAAAAGCACCTTGCGCAACTGCCCGGTGCCCCGGCGTGCAACATCCATGCGGCCCCCCTGCCGCTCCTCGAAGGTGCCGATATGCCGGCCGTCCTTATCGAAATCGGCCACATCACCCACCCGAACACCGAGGCAAAGCTGGCCGCATCCCAGTACCAAGACCGACTGTCAGCTCAAATCCATCAGGGAATTCAAGATTTCCTGTCAAACCGGGACCAGCCCCAACCTGACAGCAGAATCACCCCCTGACCGTTCTGGGCACAAGAGCTTAAACGATTTTAAACCGCCAAGTAATATCCATTGGTTGCCCGGTCTTTTTTAATTGACTTTGCCCCCCGGTTCTTCTTATCCTGTTCCCAAATGTCTCCTGTCACCCATGCTCAGGAGCCCATTCCCTAATATATTGCCGATGATCTCAAAATAAGGGTATCTTTACCAAGCCCCTTATTCTTGCGCATGCTGATGGTTTTGTTTTGTTCGCCATCGGTGATGGAAGTGGCTTCATTTCAAGTCCCATGAAAACTAAAGAGAGTGCCGATAACAGGCGTGACGCCGCATACGCATCACGCGCCATTCTTTTGATTGTGCTGCTCGCGGTGCT
>JBFFHG010000740.1:0-2947 GCA_041557055.1 Desulfosarcinaceae bacterium | reverse complement strand
CGTCAACGCGAATATTTATGGGGCCTTTCTGACATCTATTCCTTTTCGTTTTTACAGTATCACCACTTTGGTTTTTGTGTTGGCCATTGCCTTGTATAACCGGGATTTTGGCCCCATGCTCAAAGCTGAGAAAAGAGCGCGTGCGGGCAAGGTAATCTCTGACGATGCCGCACCGATGGCGTCAAAAGAGTTGACCGAAATGGAGATAAAGCCCGGCACGCCCATTCGTATGATAAACGCCATCGTTCCGGTTCTCGTGGTTGTTTTCGGTGTACTCATCGGACTTTATGTTAATGGTAAAGGTACGATTATCGGTGGCGAAGATACCGATCTGATCGCCCGTGTAAAGGCGTCGCCATTCGCTTTTGATTCGATTCGTGATATTATCGGCAATGCCGATGCGTCGGTGGCGATGACCTGGGCGGCCTTTGCAGGCTCTATCGTCGCTGTTTTCATGACCATTTCCCAAAGAATCTTAAGCCTGAGAGAAGCGGTGGAAGCCTGGATCGACGGCGCCAAATCTATGATGCTGGCCTCTGTTGTCCTCTTGCTCGCCTGGGGAATCGGCAGTTTATGTGAAAAGATGGGTACCGCCACATATCTGGTCGGCCTACTGCAGGATGCCCTGCCGCTGTCGCTCATACCGTTGCTCATTTTCCTGCTTTGCTGCATGATTGCGTTTGCCACCGGTACATCCTGGGGAACCGCCGCCATTATGATGCCCATTGCCGTGCCGCTGGCCTTCAAACTGGGCGCCCCCATTGACGGCAGCATTATTGCGGCCACCATTGGTGCGGTGTTTGCCGGCGCAGTGTTCGGTGACCACTGCTCACCCATTTCAGACACCACGGTAATGAGTTCCATGGCCTGTGCATCAGACCATATGGACCATGTCAAAACACAGATTCCCTATGCAGTCACCACGGCAGGTATTTCAATAGTCTTTGGATATTTCTTGATGATGCTGAATGTGCCTGTGATGATTATTTTGATTATCTGCACGGCGCTCGCATTTTTTGCCGTGCGGTTTTTGGGCAAATCGGCGGATTCTGAGATCGTGCAGCAGAGCACCTCCGGCGAGATGGCGGCGGAGGTTGCCAATTGACGGAAGGTATTGCCGGTCAATGGCGTCGTCCAAGCTGTTGCACCTACCCCCGCCGCATGTGTTGTGAGCGTTTAAAGAAAAAAGGGGTGTTGTGCCAAGAAACGAATGATGGCAGTATTCCTTTTGCGCTGTAATTGGTTATTACCTGGGAGGTCATCGACTCGGCCATGGCGTAAATCGCCTCTGCCTTGGCCGTGCCAGATGCACAATTTTTAAACCATTTCATCAGTTGAGGTAATTATGGCTTTTAATCTGAAAAACCGTCATTTTTTAAAGTTGTTGGACTTTTCGCCCAAACAGATTCAGTTTCTTATCGACCTTGCCGCTGATTTGAAAAAAGCCAGCTACGCCGGCACAGAGCAGCAGCGGCTTAAAGGCAAGAAAATCGCCCTGATTTTTGAAAAGGCGTCCACGCGAACCCGTTGCGCTTTTGAAACCGCTGCTTATGACCAGGGCGCCCATGTCACCTACCTGGGGCCATCCGGTTCGCAAATGGGCACCAAGGAGTCGTTAAAAGATACGGCCCGTGTGCTCGGGCGCATGTATGACGGCATCGAGTACCGGGGGTTCGAGCAGGAAAAAGTTGAATTGCTGGCACAGTATGCAGGCGTGCCGGTCTGGAACGGTCTGACCAATGAATTTCATCCCACCCAGATCCTGGCCGACCTGCTGACCATGCAAGAGAACGGCGGCAAACCGCTTTCGCAAATCTCTTTTGCCTATGTTGGCGATGCGCGCAATAACATGGGCAGCTCCCTGATGATCGGCGCGGCCAAAATGGGAATGGACTTTCGGGCCGTAGCCCCTAAAAGCCTTTTGCCCAAAGTCGATCTGGTCGGTCAGGCCAAGGCTGTCGGCGCTGAAACCGGCGCGCGGATCACTTTGACCGATGTGGTGGATGAGGGGGTCAAAGGCTGTGATTTTATCATTACCGATGTTTGGGTTTCCATGGGTGAGCCGGAAGATGTATGGCAGGAGCGCGTCAACCTGCTCAAGCCGTACCAGGTAAATGCATCTTTGATGGAGAAGACCGGGAATCCGAATGTCAAATTTTTACACTGCCTGCCGGCTTTTCACAACCGGGAAACAGTTGTCGGGGAAGAGATTTTCCAGAAATTCGGTCTGGAATCCATGGAGGTGACCGAAGAGGTGTTTGAATCAGAGGCCTCATTGGTATTCGATGAAGCTGAGAACCGGGTGCATACAATCAAGGCGGTAATGGTCGCCGCTCTTGGATAATCGTTCAGCAGGATATTCTTGTTGCTATACAAAAAAATAGAAAACCGAGGTGAGACAAATGGTAGAAAAAGTTATTATTATGGGTGCCGCAGGTCGTGATTTTCACAATTTTAACGTCTATTTCCGTGACAACAAACGCTACAATGTCGTTTGCTTTACTGCAACTCAGATTCCGGACATAGACGGGCGCCTGTATCCCCCTGAGCTGGCCGGTTCCATGTATCCCAACGGGATTCCCATTGAAAGCGATGCAAAGCTGATGACCTTGATCAAAGAGCATGAGATCGACGTGGTTGTCTTTTCCTACAGCGATGTGCCCCACAATGAAGTGATGCACAAGGCTTCCCAAGCCACCGCCGCCGGTGCCGATTTCATGATCATTGGCGCGCCATACACCATGATCGAATCCACCAAAAAGGTCGTTTCAGTATGCGCCATCCGCACGGGTTGCGGCAAATCGCAGACCAGCCGTCAAATCGTCGAGATTCTCAAATCCGCCGGCAAGAAAGTGGTTGCCGTTCGTCACCCCATGCCCTATGGCGATCTGACCAAACAGATCGTGCAGCGTTTTGCCTCCTACGAGGATTTCGAGAAACACGGCTG
>JBFFHG010000739.1:0-2948 GCA_041557055.1 Desulfosarcinaceae bacterium | reverse complement strand
GTGAAGGTGTGGAGGAGATTGACCGGGTGGTGGAGTCAATCCAGAAAAGCGTTTTTATTCGCTCCAATCTGCCCGCTACGCCGGCGCATAGAACCACCGACGCCGAGGCGCGGCCATAACCTATTGATTTTTTTCGGTCACCAGGTTTACGAATCTGTTTGTCAGGATCGGCCAGGACTCGGCCACAATCATTCCCAGGACAATCAGCGCTCCCCCCATCCAGGCGATGATCGAGAGGCGCTCGCCAGCGTACACAACGGCGAAAAGCGCGCCAAACACCGGTTCCATGGTATAAATGAGGGCTGCCCGGGTGGGGGTTGTCATCTTCTGAAAAACGGTCATGGCCCAAAAGGCGTATACCGTTGCAAACAGGCTGCAGAGGATCACCGCCCATAACAGGGTGGGGGACCAGTTACGTGGCCAGGTTACCGGCTCAAGCAGGGCGCTTCCCGCCAGGGCCAGGACCGCCATGGTGGCTATTTGCACAAAAGTCAGTGCCTTGCCGTTATAGCCGTGGGTCCAGGCATCCAGCCCCAAAATATGCAGGGCCACGAAAACTGAGCAAACCATAACCAGCGCGTCACCGGTGTTGAGCTGCCAGGGCTCCTGATAGGTGAGCATGAACAGACCGCAGAGTGCACAGATCACGCCCACCTTGGAACCGGAAGCCGCCGGCTTGCTCAGCAGCGGCCCGGCCAGCAGCGGGACCCATACCACATTGAGGCCCGTGACAAAGGCCGCATTGGCTGAAGTGGTCAGCGCCAGTCCAAAGGTTTGAAAGGTGTAGGAACAAAACAACAGGGCGCCCAACCCCAATCCGCGATACCAGCCGCTTTTGCCCAGACCGGCGACAGCTCTGGGGCCGGCCCAGATAAAAAGGATTAGCGCCGCCAGGGCAAAACGGACCCACAAAAAGGCCATCACCGGCACCTCTTTGATGGCATCCTTGACCAGCGGGAACGTACCGCCCCAGAAAACCGTCACGGTGATCAAGATGAATTCGGCCAGGTACTGACGCCGGTAAGTCTGAATGAAGGAGACGAGCTTTTGCATTGAATTCAAATCCGCACCTTTTTCCGTCTTTAAAACGGCAGTCAGGCGGACAAGACAACAAACCATATGCGATTGCCCTGCTGTCCTGTGACATGCCGGTATTACGATTGTTATGGTCAACAAGCTGTGTTATGCATGAAAAACGTACCATGCCTTTTCGCGGGAGGGGTGTCAAGTGTGAAGCACAGTCGCAATGAGCCGGTACAGATCAGGTTTCCCCGATGCGGGAAAAATCCGATATTTTTTGTTACCGGGCGATTTTCCCGAACACCCCGATTCTGATTCCAGGGCGCGTGGCCTGGTCGTCAAAAAGTTGCTTGGTTAGGGGAGATCCCGTTTGCTTTGGGATTGTTGAGGCCGGATTGCCGGTCTTTTTTACTCAGGACAAGGAGGCTTTCATGAAAAAACTGTTTTTGATAGGCGCGGCTGTGTTGGTTCTTTTCTCTATGACCCTGAGCGCGGCATCGGCTGATACGCTGGATGAGATCATGAAACGCGGCACTTTGCGGGTGGGCATGGAACCCGGCTATATGCCCTTTGAATTGACCAATCAAAAAGGCGAAATCATCGGCTTTGACGTGGATATGGCCAGGCGGATGGCCAAGGCCATGGGGGTTAAGCTGGAACTGGTCTCCACAGCCTGGGACGGCATCATCCCCGCACTGCTGACCAAGAAATTCGACATCCTTATGTCGGGTATGACCCTGACCCAGGAGCGCAATCTGAAGATCAGTTTTGCCGATCCGTATATTGTCATCGGCCAGAGCATTCTGTTGCGCAAGGCGTTGGCGGGTGACGTTAAATCCTATAGCGACCTGAATACCGGAAAATACAAAGTCGGCTCCAAGCTGGGCACCACCGGCGAACAAGCCACCAAACGAATGATCCCCAATGCAAAATACATCTCTTACGAAACCGAACAGGAAGGTGTTCTGGAAACGGTTAACGGCAAAATCGATGCCTTCATCTATGACATGCCGTACAATGCGGCGGCCATATCCCAGCGCGGCCAGGGCAAACTGGTGCACCTGGACAAACCGTTCACCTATGAGCCCCTGGCATGGGCCATACGCAAGGGTGACTTTGATTTCAACAACTGGCTCAACAACTTTTTGAACCAGGTCAAGAACGACGGCACCTATGATAAGATCTATCACAAATGGTTTGTGGACGATGCCTGGTTGAAAGAGCTGCAATAGATGGCCGCCAAACTGAATCCATCCCCAAGCACCCTCCCCTGGATTCTTCTGCTGGCGGCCATTCTGATCGGCTTGGCCGCCGGCACCTGGGGCGCCGTTAGAAAAATAGATTACGCCTGGCGCTGGAACCGTGTGCCCCAGTATTTCGCCTATGAGGGGGAAGACGCCCAAAAGATCCCTTTTGACGGCCGGGTGGCGTCTATCATTGCCAACGGCGACAAAGTGTCGGTTCGCCTGGTCTCCGAGGGCAATGACGCCATTACGGTCAAAGTGGACAAGGGGTCTTTGAACGTCTCCGAAGGTGACGATCTGTTCCAGGGCGACACGGTCGGATTTGTCCGCGAGTGGCGGTTGGGCCCGTTGACAATGGGGTTGTGGACCACCCTATGGATATCGGCGGTCTCAAGCGTCATAGCGCTCTTCATCGGTTTGATCACCGGGCTGTGCCGTGTATCTAAAAACCTGACGATGCGCGGGCTGGCGGCCGTCTATGTCGAATTTATCCGCGGTACACCCTTGCTGGTGCAGATATTCATCGCCTATTTTTTCATCGGCACGGTGTTCGATCTCAATCGCAACGTGGCCGGCGTGGGTGCCCTGGCCATCTTTGCCGGGGCTTATGTGGCCGAAATCGTCCGGGCCGGTATCCAGTCCATCCCCCGCGGGCAGATGGAAGCCGCCCGCTCCCTGGGCATG
>JBFFHG010000738.1:0-2948 GCA_041557055.1 Desulfosarcinaceae bacterium | reverse complement strand
GTTCTGTTTATCGAGCAGTGCGGCGACGGCCGCTTTCTGGGCTGCCCACATTTTTGCGGCGTCCTGATAGCTGGTGGCGACGAATGGTACGGAGTCGATACCGAAAATTCCGTTTTCATTGGCCAGCAACGAAAGGAAGAACTCGCCGATCTGGACCTGTCCACTGCGCACGGCATTCCTGATTTCACTATGCTTGAATAAAGAGCCTGTCGAATGGACCTGTATCTGGATTTTGCCGCCGGTTGCAGCTTTGACATCCTCGGCAAACTGGCGGATGTTCACGGTGTGGAAGGTTTTGTCAGGATAAGGGGTCGGCATATCCCAGGTGACGGCCATGGCCGGTGCGGCCAGCAACAAAACGGCCAATGCGGTTACGATGGTTTTCTTGAGTCCTTGCATCGTCTTCTCCTTTTCGACTTTGATCTGTCCCGCATGTGAACAGACTCGTTATGGAACGCTGCCGCCGGATCAGCTTTTTGTCGATTGATCCAGCAGCCTCCTGATTTGCCTGATCTGGCTGACTCCCGCGGCCGAGTCACCATGAACACACAGGGCGTCGATCGGAAATTCCAAGATTTTCCCGGTGATTGAGATTATCGTGCGTGTGCTGCAAAGGGTCGCGACCCGCTCCAGGACCTGTTCGGCGGTGAGCAGGGCGTCATTGAAACGGCGATCGCGCAAGCTGCCGTTTTCTTCGTAGGAACGGTCGGCAAAGGCTTCCCAAAGTAGATCAACACCATAGTTGTCGGCAAGTTTCTGGTGGTGTTGCCAATTGGGGGTCGCCTGGATCATCAGTTTTACCTGCGGGTCGTATTCGGCGACGGCCTGCATGATTCCACCCAGAAGGTCGTCATTGACCATCATTTTGTTGTACATGGCCCCGTGGGGCTTGATATAGTTCAGTTTCGTGCCGGTGGCGCGGCAAAAAGCCTCGAGTGCTCCGGCCTGATAAATGACATACTGGCGTGCTTCGGACGGCGTGACATTCATATTGCGGCGGCCGAACCCTTGCAGATCGGGGTAGGCGGGGTGTGCTCCGATTTCGACACCGTGGGCAACTGCCGAACGCACGGTTTGTTCAATGATGTTGGGATCTCCGGCATGAAAACCACAGGCGATGTTGGCCATGTGAATGTTCGGCATGACCTCCAGATCGTGACCGAGAGTATAATTCCCGAAGCTTTCACCCATATCACAGTTCAGTTTCATGATTGTCCCTTCTCTCTTTATTTGATCAACTCAACATTTTGGCAGGCAGCCAGGTGGTCAGTTCCGGAAACATCACCAGGATGACCAGCATCAGTATCATGAGGATAAAAAATGGGGTCGCTGCCCGGGCAATGTAGAGAATGTCCTTGCCGGTCATGGCCTGAAGTACGAACAGATTGAAGCCCACAGGCGGAGTAATCTGGGCCATTTCGACGACCACCACCAGAAAGACACCGAACCAGAGGGTGTCGATGCCGACCGCTTCGACCATCGGCATGATGACCGATGTGGTCAGCACGACAACGGAGATTCCATCCAGGAACAATCCCATGAGGATGAAAAAGACTGACAGGGCGGCAAGCATGGCGTAAGGGGATAGGTGCAATGTCGTAATCCAGGTCGCCAGCAGACGCGGGAGCCCTGTGAAGCCCATGGCAACGGTGAGAAACGAGGCGCCGGCAATAATGAAACTGATCATGCACGAAGTCACGACCGCACCGCGCAGGGAATTGACAAAGGTTTTGCGGCTCAAAGTGCCGTTGTTTTTGGATATGACCAGGGATAGGACGACGCCGACAGCCGCTGCATCGGTCGGAGATGCCAGGCCGGCGTACATGGAGCCGATGACGCCGAGCATCAACAGGAAGATCGGGATCAGGCGGCGGCTCTGGTAAACCTTCTGCTTGAATGACATGCTCCTGTCAGACGGCGGTATCTGGCTGGGATGCAGTAGTGACCAGCAGATAACATAGCCGACAAACATTGAGATCAGCAGCAGTCCCGGCAGGATGCCGGCGACGAACAATCGGGAAATTGACTGATCTGTCGAGACCCCGTAAACAATCAGGATGATGGATGGCGGGATCAAAAAACCTAAAGTCGCCGAACCGGCGAGGGTGCCGATGGCTATTCTTTCCGGGTAGCCGCGATTTTTCAGCTCGGGAACGGTCATTTTTCCGACGGTGACGGCTGTTGCCGCGGATGACCCTGATACCGCGGCAAATAGACCGCAGCCGAAGATATTGACGTGGGTCAATCGTCCTGGAATTTTCTGCAGCCAAGGCGACAGGCCGTTGAACAGATCTTCGGTCAGTCGGGTTCGGAAGAGAATCTCCCCCATCCAGACAAACAGTGGCAGCGCTGCCAGCGTCCATTCATGACTGTTCCCCCAGAGGGTGGTCGCCAGAACATCACCAACCGGAGCATTGGTAAAGAAGAACAGTGCCGAGAATCCGACCAGAAACAGGGAAAAGGCAACCCAAACGCCCAGGCCCAGCAGGCTGATCAGGATAGCGAGCAATATAAAAGCAATAAGAAATACCGACATGATCGTCCCACCGTTCGGATTGAAAGCGCCGGTTCCTGTATGGCAAGCCTGCTGTGACATCTTTGCCCACAGGATGATGCGCTTTCGATTTTAGCTTGTTTCGTTTCGATCCCATTCATAGAAAGATCGAAGGAATTTAGAGACGTTACATAAATTTTTTTCACACCTTCGGCCGGGGCAGAATAAGAAGAAATTGTTTTCCCGGATCTGTTTAAGGATGAAATTTCCTTGCGTCATTGCATGTCCGTGTTTGTGGTGCCTATGCGCAGTTCAGTTGCTTGAGTGCCGTGCCCATTCGTTCGACTGCAATTTCAATATTTTCGTAAGAGTTGGCGTAGGAAATCCGCAGACACCCTTCACCGAACTCACCAAATGACGAGCCGGGAACAACGGCCACACCGGCCTTGTCCAG
>JBFFHG010000737.1:0-2952 GCA_041557055.1 Desulfosarcinaceae bacterium | reverse complement strand
CTGCAGTATCGAAACTATGAATCAGGTGGTTTTCATCCAAAAGGTTTCTGCCGTATGCGTAAACTGCCCAGCTTGGGCTTTCATAACCGACTCTGGCATTGACCAGGGTATAGCGCTTCTGCTCAATCAGATTTTGCTCATCCAGGTATTTGGGGCCCAATAAAGTTGCCGACAGTGAAGTGAAAAAGCCGTTGTCGCGCCGGTATCGCACAGCCAGCGAAAGGCTGTAGGTATTGGCATTGGGAAGCTGGTTGCCGGTAAGATCCCGGCCACTGGGATGATTTTCAAAACTGTCGAACTCTCCCTCAAGCCAGCCGAGTCCGGCCAGCAGGTCCAGCCCTTTGGCCGCCCGCCAACGGGCCTCCAGTTCGGCTCCATAGCTGTGAGCTTCGGCCGCATTTTGCATCAAGGCGATATTGTTGTTCATGACACTGACCTGCATATCGGTCCACTCGATGTAGAAAAGGGCCGCGTTCAGCTCCAGCCGTTTATCCGCCGACAGCCCCTTATACCCGATTTCACAGGTCATGGTATATTCCGGATCCACTGGATCGCGAACCGCATCAAGGGAGACTTGGTTGGCGGCATAATCCCCGGTTTTATACCCCCGGGAGACCGATCCGTATATCTGCTGGCGTTGGGATAAAAAATAGCTCAGGCTGGCCGAGGGCATTACACCGAACCAGTTATCGTTCCGCGTAAAATCCTGCCTCGGGCCGATCTGCGCTCCGTCCATTCGGGAATGCCCCTGCCACTTGAAATTCCGTTTCTCATAGTCGAGGCGCAGCCCGGCCCTGACCGCCAGATTCCGGAACGGTTTCATGGTGACCTGACCGAAGAGAGCGCCGCTGCTACTGTCAATGGACGAATCCGCGATGCTGTGCGCGCCTGCCGGCATCCCCATGGCGGCGGCGTCACCGCCCAGGCTGAAATCTGTTAAGTAATCAACGGACTCCGCCATTAAAAAAACACCGCCCAACCATTCAAGGCCTGAAAAATCGCCGGTTAAGCGAAACTCCTGGGTGAACGTTCTGAAATTCTCCTCATAGTCCAGCTTCATCAGATCCGCCTGAGTGAAGTCCTGATCCAATACAAAGGCATAATTGGATTTGCTGTAATTGGTGATCGAGGTCAGGGTGAAACCGGAAAATGCTTTTTCCCAGGTCATGGTGGGGGAAAGCAGGTATCCCTTGTTCTCCCCCGCCTCATTGTTGACGGTGGTCGTGGTTGTCCCCCTTGCGACGGGTGAGAAAACGTCAAAACCACCATTGTATGTATCGCCGGTCAGGGTAAATCTCAGAACATTGCCTTTCGAAAGGAAGCATTCGTAGGTGAGGCGCCCGCTGAACTGTTCGTGGCGCCCGCCGTCATCAGTGCCCAGAAAGTCGTTTTGCATGTATCCGTCTGCGCGGGTGTGCCCCAAAGCCAGGCGGTAGCCGTGATTGTTTCCCACAGGTCCGCCAAAGGCAGCTTTGACCTTTTGCATGTCATCGTTTTCCGTGTTGATCGAGGTGTCCAGGCTGAATTGGGAGGTCGGTTTTCTGGTGATCACGTTGACCACCCCGGCATGGGTGTTGCGCCCATAGAGGGAGCCCTGACTGCCCCGCATCAGTTCCACCCTTTCAACATCCAGGAACATGTCCACCCCGACATAAGGCACGGCCACACCGTCCACATTGGTGTTCCAGACCTTGTTCATGTTGGTCAAACCGCCGATGCCGCGAAACACAACCTGTGTCGTATGCGCGTCAATCCTGCAGGTATGAATATTGGGCGAGAGATTCGTCAGTTCATCGATTTTGCCGATCCCCATGTCCTGCATGGTGAAGCCGTCCAGGGCCGTGACGTTGGCCGGAACCTGCTGTTTGTCCTCCTTGCTTTTTTTGGCGGTTACCATCATCTTATCCAGTTGAACAGCGTCTTTCGGGGGTGTCTGCCCACCCGCGTTGGATACAAAAACGGTTACCAGCATCAAAGCGGTCCAGAACCATTGGTAAGGATTCAGGTGCATATCAAGCCTCATTTTTTATCCACCGTCTTCCATAAAAAGCTTAAGTGTTCCACGGAAGAATACGGTCATCGGAGGTCCTTTTCCGGGAATCGTCCCGCAGAGCGTTCATTTTCCCATAAGCGGCGCCGAGATCAACTCGGCAAGGCCGGTTACATGCGGCTCTTGTTCAATGCAACTGAAGTGATTCCCCTCTATTTCCATCACTTCCAATTCACCGAGACAAACATCTTTCCAGAATGCAAGTGTCATGTCATCGCCGCCGGACAGAAAATCCGAGGGCTCGCGCGCTCGCAGGAAACGGATATCTCCCATATAGGGCGGGGGGGTAAAATAAGCCGCCCGAAAGCTTTGACGATAGACCTTGAACAGGCCTTCGGCCATCTCCACCGGCATTTGCTCTCCGGTGACTTTGGCCACAGCCTTGACATATGCGCTGAAGCGCTCCCGACTGGTCAGAGCCGCCAGTCTTTGGAACAGATGACCCACTTTTTCAAGGTTTTCATCACCTCCGATTGCGCACGATGATCCCCTGGGCACCTGATTGTCGTTTTTTTCGATAATTTGCATGAATCCCCGCACGATATCGTCAGAGTTCGCTCCGCCAAACCCGGCTTGCTCAAGAGTGATGTTGAAATTGGGGACAAACAGGGACTCAAGGATCAGGTCATCGTCAATGTCAAAAAGCACCGGATGACTGTCAATTAAAACCAGGTCAGACAGATGAATGCCTTTTTCAACCAGGCGTCTTGCGACTTCAACGGCGATTAATCCGCCCAGGCAATAACCGATGAGCTGCATTTGCCTGTGCCCGCCCGCCAACAGGCGTTGGGCGTAAGCATCCGCAGTGCTTTCAATAAGCCCGGATGGCGCCTGGGCGCAATATTTTTCGGTATCTGCTATGGTGATGCCGACAACCGGTCCCATGCTCTGGGATGTCAAGT
>JBFFHG010000736.1:0-2957 GCA_041557055.1 Desulfosarcinaceae bacterium | reverse complement strand
TGTGGCCGGACCGGTTCAAGCATCGGCAACGCGTTTTTTTTGCCGGGCATGCTGGCGATAACATGATTCAAGCTGCGGCCGTGTCCGCTCCGCAGGTGTTGGGAGTTGCTATGGAAACGTATCGAAAAATAATGCAAACGGCTCTCGTCCTGGCGGCGGTATTCCTGGGGTTGGTGCCCATACTACCGTTTTCCAGCCCGTATTTCTTCTATATGATGTTTTGGATCACAATGGCCAGCGCTTTCAACATCATCTACGGCTTCGTGGGATATCTGCCTTTCGGCTACGTAATGTTTTACGGCGTGGGAACTTACGTGACGGCGGTGCTCTGGAGCAGGCTGGGCATACCGATCCCTCTGGCCATTCTCTGCTCCGGGGTTGCAGGGCTTCTCCTGGCTCTGTTTTTCGCCCCGACCCTGCGCCTCAAGGGGATCTATTTTGCCATCGTCAACTTCTCCTCGGCCATGGTCTTGCGCATCGCAGTGGCAAATTTGCCCGACAGTTGGGCCGGTGGAAGCTTCGGCATTTCCCTGTCCGGGGCGTATAAGCCTTTGCCGAGCTATTACGCGATGTTGGCGCTGACGGTGATCAGCGTGGCCGTTTCCCTTTGGTTGTCGCGCTCAAGGCTTGGCATCGCCCTGCGATGCATCCGGGACGACGACGCCGCAGCCGCTGTAATGGGCATCAACGTCTCCCGGAGTCGGTTAAAGGCCTGGCTGCTCGCCGCTGTGATCCCCTCTCTTGCCGGTGGTATCGAGGCATGGTTCACGGCCATTGTCGATCCGGATACGTCGTTCAACCTCATGGCCACCGCCAAAACCATCGCATATGCCATTTTCGGCGGTTTGGGCACTATCGTCGGCCCGGTCTTCGGAGCTGTTTTCATGTATGGATTGGATGATTTCATATGGGGAAAATTTCCTCTGCTCAACTTGCTGGTGCTCGGTCTGGCAATCATTGTCCTGATTCTTTTTTTGCCGCGGGGGGTGGTCGGATCGGCAATACACCGTTGGCCCCGGCTTCGACAAATTATTGAATAACGGCCCGAGGAGACAAATTATGGCTGAACTTGTTATTACCGCTTTCATTTCCGGTGTGCTGATGGGGATCGTATACGGCCTGATTGGAATCGGGATGAACATCATCTATGGGGTGATGAGGATTGTCAATTTCGCCCATGGTGAATTCATGATGCTTGGCGCTTACCTGGCGTTCACCTTGAACCGTGGTTGGGGGCTTTCTTCCCTTGAGAGCATTTTAATCATACTGCCGCTTTTTTTCGTGTTGGGGGTGGCTGTCCACGCTCTTTTCCACAAGCGCATACAGCAGGCTGAAGACCCTGAAATTGCATCGTTCCTGACTTTTTTCGGCATGTCGCTGGTGATTACATCGCTGATTTTGCTTATCTGGAAGGCAGACCCGAGAAGCGTGCCGCTTCCCTTCGACCTGGTGTCGATTTTTATCGGCCCGGTCTTTATGTCCACCGGGCGTCTGGTCAGCGCCCTGATCTGTGTGATGGTCATTGGGGCCATCAGCTTTTTCCTTTACCGCACGTACACGGGCAAAGCGGTGAGGGCCATTATCGAGAACCGCGACGCGGTTTCCATCCTCGGGGTGGACGTGCATCGGGTATCGGCCCTGGTGTTTGGAATGGGATTGGCCATTGTCGCCATCACAGGATGTTTGGTGACCCTCAGCTTCCCGGCCATCACCCCGGTGCTGGGGCAGACATACACCAATATCGCCTTTCTGGTGATCGTGCTCGGCGGTTTGGGAACGCCGCTTGGTGCGCTTCTCGGTGGTTTGGTTTATGGCCTGGCCGAAAGTCTCAGCGCCGTATTTATGCCGGTGGCCCTGTCACCGGTGGTCGCCTTTGTCATCCTGATTATAATGGTCATGGTGCGGCCCCAGGGGCTCCTGGGCAAAGTGTCAACTCGAATTTAACGGGATTTGGTATCTGAAATGAGCGTATTGCTGAAAGTCGAAAATATCGAAAAATCGTTCGGGGGCCTTAAAGCCCTGGACGGTATCAGCCTGTCGGTGGAGGAAAACGCCATCGTTTCGATCATCGGACCCAACGGCTCCGGTAAGACCACCTTTTTGAACTGCATCAACGGTATCTATATCCCGGAAAAGGGACGGATCACCTATCGCAGCCGATCAATCCGGGGGCGCAAACCCCATGACGTCGCCCGTCTGGGCATCGGCCGGACCTTTCAGGTGGCCAGGGTATTTAAGAAGATATCGGTGGTGGACAACATTCTGGCGCCGGTGCTCGGTTCCGGGAAAAAGACGGCCGTGCTCAGACAGGAAGCCATCCAGCTTTTGGAGCGTGTCGGAATGGACCGCTTTGCCAAAGGTATGGGCGGTGATCTTTCCGGAGGCCAGCAGAAACTTCTCGAGCTGCTCCGGGCCTGGATCGCAGATTACGACCTGATCCTGCTGGACGAACCGTTTGCCGGAGTGCACCCGGAACTCAAGACGCTTTTTTACGATGAAATCCGTGAACTCCGGCGCAAAGGCAAGACCTTCGTGCTCATCAGCCACGATATGCACTCAGTGTACACGCTTTCCGATGACATCATTGTTTTTGATCTCGGAAAGATTATCGCCCAGGGCCATGAGCAGGATATCAAAAACAACGAACGGGTGATCGAAGCCTATCTGGGGAATTAGACATGGCCATACTCCAAGCAACAAACCTGACGGTATCTTACTATGGCGATATTGATATTTTAAAAGATGTATCGTTCAAAGCCGAAGAGGGGATGGTGACCACCATCATCGGCCCGAATGGGGCCGGCAAGTCAACCCTTCTGAAGGCCATGTACGGTCTGCTCAAGCCCAAGGCGGGATCGGTCAATTTCCGGGACCAATCCGTCGCCGGTCTCAAGGTGCATGAATTTATCCATGCCGGTATTGCGTATGTGCCTCAACTCAGAAGTATCTTTCCGGAT
>JBFFHG010000735.1:0-2957 GCA_041557055.1 Desulfosarcinaceae bacterium | reverse complement strand
TTTAGGGTGGCAAAATAGTCATCCACGGTTTCGGCTCGGCGAATCCGTTCCACGCTGCCGTCGGATCGCAGTAAAAGCTCCTGGGGACGTAGTTTTCCGTTATAGTTGAATCCCATGGCGTGGCCGTGGGCACCGGTGTCATGGATGATCAGAAGGTCTCCCTCCGTCACTGGGGGCAGGGGGCGCTGAATGGCAAATTTGTCATTATTTTCACACAAGGAGCCGACCACGTCGACCTCAATCGTCTCGGAGACGTCCGACATTGGTTTGCCGAGAACATCGATATGGTGATAGGCGCCGTACATGGCCGGGCGCATCAAGGCGGACATACAGGCATCGACCCCAATGTGGGTGCGATAGATCTCTTTGCGGTTGATGGCTTTAACCACAAGTACGCCATGGGGGCCTGTTATGTAACGGCCGCTCTCCATAAAAAGGCTCGGAGCATATCCGTGGCGGCATTTGAAGGTTTTGAAAAGTTCGCTGACGGCCTTTCCCATGGATTCCAGGTCAAAGGGGGCCGCCCCTGGTCGGTACGGGATGCCCAAGCCGCCTCCCATATTGATGAATTCGAAACGGATATTCAATTCAGATGATACCCATTGGGCAATATCCAGTAGCATTTCGACGGTTTGCACCATGTAAGCGTAATTAAGTTCGTTGGATGCGAGCATCGTATGCAGGCCGAAACGCCCGGCGCCCCGTTTTTTAGCTGCCCGGTAGGCATCCAGCAACTGGTGGTGGGCCACACCGTATTTGGATTCCGCCGGATTGCCGATAATACTGTTGCCGGTTCGGCGTGGGCCGGGGTTGTATCGGAAACAAATCATTTCCGGCATGACGGGAACTTTAGACACAAGGGTGATATCATCCAGGTTGAAAATAGATCCGCCGTTTTCGGCCGCCACGTCAAATTCGGCTGCAGACGTATTGCTGGAGGTAAACATCAACTCTTCACCTTGGCTGCCCACCTGCCTGGCCAGGAGCAACTCCGCGATAGAGCTGCAGTCGAAACCGAATCCCATCTCCCTCATGATCTGCATGATTCTGGGATTGGGAAGGGCCTTGACGGCGAAATATTCTTTGAATTGTTGAATACCGCAAAGCGCCTGCTTCAAATCATTACCGGTTTGGCGGATGCCGGTCTCATCATAGATGTGGAAAGGGGTATTGAACTGCTCCACGATTTCAGGAAGAATGGGGAACAGTCGTTTGCGATAATCGGAATGCATCGGCATGATTTTTTCTCCTTTTAAAGCAATGCTGTTTTAATACGTTCCATGGCTTTGCGGACGTTTTCAAAGCTGTTGAAGGCGCTGATTCGAATGTAACCCCGGCCGCATTGACCGAAGCCGGTTCCGGGGGTGCACACCACTCCGGCTTTCTCCAGCAGCAGATCAAAGAACTCCCAGGCGTCGCGGTTGCCATGGATCCAGATATAAGGAGAGTTCTCACCGCCCACACAGTCAAACCCTATCTGATGAATCGCTTCTCTTATATAGGCGGCGTTGGTGAGATAATAATCCGTGAGTGTCGTGACCTGGGCCTGTCCCTCGGGGCTGTATACGGCTTCGGCTGCTCGTTGGACCGGGTAGGAGACGCTGTTGAACTTGGTGGTGTGCCGGCGATTCCAGAGGTTGTAAAGCGCGACAGCTTTGCCGTCGGTTGTATACGCCTGGCATGCCTTGGGCACAACCGTAAAGGCGCATCGCGTCCCGGTAAATCCGGCTGTTTTGGAAAAACTGCGAAATTCTATGGCGACCTCTTGAGCGCCTTCAACCTCGTAGATGGATCGCGGCAGATGGTCGTCCCGGATAAACGCCTCGTAGGCGGCATCAAACAGAATCAACGCTTTGTTTTGGCGGGCATAGTCGACCCAGTCTTTTAGCTGGGATTTTGTAATGGTGACGCCGGTGGGATTGTTGGGAAAGCACAGATAGATGAGATCCACCGGTGACTTGGGCAGATCGGGAATGAACCCGTTTTCTTTGCTGCTGTCCAGATATACGATGCTTTGGTAACGCCCATCCTGATACTCCCCTGTCCGCCCGGCCATAACATTTGTATCCAAATAGACGGGGTAGACCGGATCGGGAATGGCCACGCGAATATCCGTGGCGAAAATCTCTTGAATATTGCCGGTGTCGCATTTGGCGCCGTCACTGACAAAAATTTCATCAGACTGGATCTTTGCGCCGCGGGCCTGGAAATCATATCGGGCGATTTTTTCTCTTAAAAAATCATACCCCTGTTCAGGGCCATAGCCGCGGAAGGTGTCATCCCGAGCCATCTCATCAATAGCGCCGTGAAAGGCCCGAATACAGGCCGGGGGCAATGCGCGGGTGACATCTCCGATACCCAGCTTTATTATGTCTCTTTGCGGATGAGCCCTCTGAAACGCTTTAACGCGTTTGGCAATGTTTGCAAACAGGTAGCTATCCTGCAATTTTAGGTAATGCTCGTTAATGCGAATCATTATATTCTCCTTATTAATATTAGGCCGTGTCTTGATCGTCGATGGTTATGCGGGCCGTCTCTTTTATGGTTGTCAAAACGATGGCGGTGCGGGTCGCTCGAATCCCCGGAATGGATCTGATCTGCTCGCGCACCAGTCTGTCCAGTTCTTGGGTGCCGGCAACCCGCACTTTTATCAGGTAACCGTCCTCGCCGGCAATAAAATGGATCTCCTGAATCTCCTCGATTCCAGCCAGCTTGGTTGCCAGGTTGTTTTCGTTGACCATGGCATCAAGCACGATATGTATAAACCCCACCAGTCCCCTGTTGAACCTTTGAGGGTTTAGCCGGACCTCATAGCCGTCGATAAATCCTTGCTTTTCAAGTTTTCTAATTCGCTCCAGAACCGCGGATGGCGCCATTCCGACCTGACGGGCAACCTCCACGTTGGGGATGCGGGCTTTTTTTTGCAGAATCTTCAGTATTTTTAAGCCGATTTCGTC
>JBFFHG010000734.1:0-2961 GCA_041557055.1 Desulfosarcinaceae bacterium | reverse complement strand
TGCCTACCAGGTCTGCATTCCCACTGAAGACCGGCTGGAGGGACTGGCGGCCTTCCGGGAAAAAAGGAAACCGGTTTATAAAGGAAGCTGATTCCGGCGATTGCCAACAAAATTTAAAATTTTGCGGATATGCGCCCCTTTGACAATCCAGGCAACAATGGCTTGATTAATTTGTATTCGAATGTATGTACGGTTCACCGGTTTGAAATCCTTTGAACATCCAAAGATGTTTACGCCGGACCAAAAAGCCGGTATAGAGATGATGAATGATGAACGCCTTCATAGTTGCGCTTTCAGAGAGCAAAAGGAGAAGGGCCATGTCGGACGGCAACGCCACCCCCCCCATCAATGTGGATTATTTTGAAGATCTTACCGGAAAAATCGACCCTGGCAAAACAGATGCCGCAAACATCGTCCAGTGTGATCAAATCGGCCTGCGAATCCAAAAAATCAGAAAGCAAAAAGGAATCTCCATCACGGATCTTTCCCAGCTCACCGGATTTGACAAAGAGCTGTTGCGGGAAATCGAGGAGGGCCGCTTCTGCCCGCAGCTAGGCATGGTGATCAAGCTGAGCAAGGCCCTGGACAGTGCCCTGGAACGATTGATCAGCAATGAGGGCCGGCGCCTCTATTCCGTGACCCGGCGCAACGAGCGTAAGATCATTTCACGCACCACCACCGCCCACGGTCACCGCGCGGCCTACACTTACATGAGCCTGGCGCCGGAAGTGAAAGGCCGCCACATGGAGGCCCTGATGGTGGAACTGGAAGAGATACCCGATGAAGAGGCTTCGGTGCATGCCGGCGAAGAGTTTATCTATGTTTTGGACGGTGTGGTGGCCCTGCATATCGGTGAAGAGCGCTTTGAATTGAAACCGGGCGACAGCGCCTACTATCTTTCAACAACCGCACACTTGCTGTCGGCCAGGGGCGGCAAGGCCAAAATCCTGGCGGTTATTTACAGCGAATAGGTATGCAAAAAAAACCGATCCGGGTCGATCTGGGCACCTGCGTATCGCCGCAAGGCCGCTTTTTATGGGGCTTGCATCAGCCCCGTTTCCAGGTGCTCAATCTGCGCGAAGAGGACTTCATACTCTGCCTGGGCAAAACCCGTCAGGGCGAATCCCGAACAAACAACGCCAATTTTCCGTCCGGCGATGTGGATGAAACCGGCGCAGACCCCATCTACGAAGTGGCCAACCCCTTTCCTTTTCGGGGCGCCACTTACATCGCAAAGGCTTGGGCCGACGCCACGGCTGCAGATCCGACCCGCATCGCCATTGCATCGCCATCGACGGTCTCCTTTGAAAAAGCGATCCATAAAGCGTTGGGACCGTCGCCCGATGCGGTAGAGCGGCTCTTTGCCCATTTGCCTGATCCTGTCCGACTGGCCCTGGCCACAACCTCCACCGACCCCAATGATCTGCAACGCCTAGCCCAAAACTGTTGCCAGTTGGTCTGGGACTCAAAAGGCGTCAAGCCCATGGGCGTGGCTCATGCGCCCGATGCCCGGGGCCGTCTGAAGCCCAAAATATTCAATCAGCGTCTCTATGACGCAGTGGCCAACAACCCCTATCTGCCGGATGCGTACAAAGAGGTCATGGTTCTGCGGCCGGGCATTCAGGGCGGCAGTGAGATCGTGGGGCAGTGGCGGGGCCCCGGCAGCCATGTTTTTGAATATCTGCGCCGCAACAGCTACATCCCCTGGGGACACCATGCCGCCAACATGGCCCATGATGCCGTCCGGTATGCGATCGGTGATCTTATCCAAAATGATATCATTGGGTTGCGCCATCTGTATTACCAGCGCACCTACATAAGGCTGGCGCAAGAACTTGGGCTGGAAATACCTGAAAACCGCCAACAAATCTCTTTCGATACACTGGAAAAGCTGCGCAAAAAAATTCTGAAAGCGTTGCAGCAGGGCGGCCGGACAGTTTTCACAGCCACCTTATGGGGGTGGAACTTCGGCTTTGACCATGCCCCCAGCGGCTATCGCCTGCACGCGTCCCACCAGCAGATTCACCAGCAGTTCGCCCTTGTTCCGGAGAGCGTGCCCGTTCACGGCGGCCAAGAGACGATGGCCAAGCCCGCTTACGCCTGCGGCGATATGATTCAAGCCTTTATCCGCGCCTATCATGAAGAGACCGGCGCCGACTTTTTTTCATGTTATGAAAAAGCGATTGGGTCCAATCAGCGCATGGACGGCCGCAAAAACCACCCGACCGGATTGAAGGTGTATGCCGACGAGCGGGTGATGCTTTTTGTTCCCAAGGGCCAGACCTCCCAATGGGAGCTGCAACTCATGCCCCTTGAACCGATCGGCAACATCATCGAGGCGGATGAAGAGATGCGCCGCTCCCTTGACCGGGGACTTTTGATTGCCATGCGAATTCTGACGGCCCTGGGGGCCACCATGGTAACGGTTTTTGAATACAGCAAGCGGTTTCATTTACTGACGTCAGCCCAGCGCCTGCTCTATGTATTTATGCCGCGCCTGCCCGAGTCTCCAGGCGCCTTCAGCGAGGCGCAATTGAGGTGGATCAACGGTCATTACCCGGAAGATTTTGCCCTGGCGTGTCGGTTAAGGCTGGAGGAGGCGTTGAAGCAATGGTCATAAAAGGGGTTTAGGGGCCACGGGAAACCGTCTATCTATCTGGAATCGTTGAGCAGGGACTCGTCAATCATTTTATCGGCGGTTTTTTTGGCATCGACCTTGTAAGTTCCGGCTTCAATCTGAGCCTTGATGCGGGCGACCTTGTCATGATCCATGTCATCCATTTGAGCGATGGCCTCGCGGGCCGCCTGGAGTTCTTTGGCCTTGGCGGAAAGCTCGACCCTGTCTGCCTTGCCAACCGGGCCGGTGGCCGGACTTTGGACGGCTCTGGCAGCCTGTTTCACATAGGGCGTCTTCTCCAGGGGCGGAATCTTGCCTGATATCTCCATTGAACTGCCCTCCTT
>JBFFHG010000733.1:0-2970 GCA_041557055.1 Desulfosarcinaceae bacterium | reverse complement strand
GTAAGCGGTTGTCGGCTGGCTGCCCTCCAGCAACAGGCTCAAGCGGTTGTCGGCATCATAGACCGCCCGTTGACCTGCGATGGTGACCACGCTGCCGTTGGCGTCGTATATGAAATCCCTGTTTGTCGATCCGGTAATCTGCGCAAGCCTGTTGGTTCCGTCGGTGTAATGGTATTCGTCCTCCTCCCCGGGACCGGTTTTGCCGGTCCGGTTGCCGGTAAGGTCATAGCTGTAGCTCAGGGTGCCGTAAAGCCCTGTGGCTTGCACGAGACGGCCAAGGTTGTCGTAGGGGCAAATGTTTGGTTTGATGCGGGATCCAGGTTGTCGGTCAGGGTCTGAAGATTGCCGTCGGGATAGCTGGTGAAGGTTAAATCAAGGATGTTGCCGGCTTTCAGGGATGTGGGCCGGTAATCCGTATCATACGCCAGGCAGACTTGTATGCCGTTGCCCAGATGGTATTCTGCAATGGGGCCGAAGGGCATGTAATGGATATTGTCGGCAAGGGTAAAATTGCGGGCGTTGTAGTCGGCCGCCACCCGGGATACGTTTCCGGTATGGTCTCTTGTGTAGGATACGGTTAATCCGCCCGGATAGGTGACGGAGGATATGCGGTTGGAAAGGTCATAGGTATAGCCCACCGTATGCGCGAGCCCGTCCATATGGGTGGTCGCGCTCTCCAACATGCCGTCCCGGTACCAGGTGTGAGTGCTTTGACAGGGAGGGGTTGTCACCCCGGTCAACCGGTCCAGGCCGTTGTCGCCTTGATCGTATTCAAGATTCACGAACCATGAACCGGCACTGCTTTGAATGCCGCTGAGCCGGTTTTCAGCGTCATAGGTGTATGTTTTGCGCTTTCCCGCGGCATCCACGGCGGAGACCAGATTGTGCGCTTCATCGTATCCAAAGGTGTGCCGGCCGGTATCCGGGGAAATGATCTCCAACAAGTTGCCGAAATCGTCATAGGTCCAGGTGACGGATCTTCCTTCGGCGTCGGTCAGCGATGTCTGTTTGTTCTGGCGGTTGTATCCCACCGCCGTAAGGGGGGGTTCCGCTCCGGCACAGGGTGCGGGGTGGGTCTGCAGTTCCAGGCGGTTCAATTCATCGTAGTCGTACAGGGTGGCGTTGTTGTTTTCATCGACGATCTTTGCAATGTTGCCGTTATCATCATAATCGATCTGCCGGGTACCGTGGATCGTGGTGATTTGCCAAACGCGGTTGTTGGCGTCAAATGTCCGGCCGGTGTTTTTCTTGACGCTGTCCGCCCGGTCCACGAAAGCCTCATTTTCCATTCCCCCTTGGCTGTTGAGGGTATATTCGATACGATTGCCGTCGTTGTCCCGGATTTGAACGAGCCGCTGGGCCTGATCCCAGCCATAGTGCACAGTCTCGCCTTCCGGGCCCTGGATGCGTTGCAGGGTGCCGTCCGGGTTGTAGATGTATTGGGTGACGGCTTCTTGCCGGGTCATCGATGCCACCCGGCCCCGTTGATCATACTCAATCAAGGTCTCCAGGTTGTTGGGGGAGAGTATCTTTCCCGGACGGCCGCAGTTGTTGTACTGGGAATAGGTGGTGACCTTGTTCAAGGGGGATATGGTGCGGTAGAGCATGCCCCGGTTTTTCCCCTGGGAAGCGTCATCAGGATAATAGACATGGGTCACCGTGTCATCCACATCGGTGCGCGGGCCGTCCATGGCAATGATCTGGCCTCGGCTGTTATAGTCGTACCGGCTGACGGCCGTCCCCGGCACCACATCGCCGTTCAGGTCGCGGGTCATGCCGCTGATGACGATTTTTCGAAGGTTGGCGCAGGGGTTTTGGTTATAGGTTCCGTCGCCGTCGTTGTCATAATCGAAAACAGTCTGCTTGGCGCCGCCGGCCAGCACGCCGGTCTCACTGATGCTGAGCAGGCGGTCCATCTGCGGATGCCATGCAAACAGCGTGGTTCTTTCCAGGGGGGTCTGGTGGGCTTCGGTGATTTTGCCCACATTGCCGCGGGCATCGTAGTTTTCATAAAGGGTGGTGATGTTTTTGCCGTCCGTCCGGCTTTTGGCCCTGAGACTGTCGGTGTAGTAGGTGTGTCAGAATGGCCAGGAGAAGGGGCCGCAGGCTTGGTGTCATCCGATTCACGGGTCAGCGCCCCCCGGGCGGACCTTTGCGTCGCCGCTGTTGAAAAAGGTTTCACGGTCCCTGACCCCGCCGCCGATGATCAACGCCACCGTCACCCGGGGCGCGTCGGGAAACCGGTTGAAATAGAGCCGGGCGATATCGGCCATGGTGTGGTAGACGCCCTGGTTCATGGCTTCCGGACCGGCCATAAAGGCCACGTAGCCGGCCGCAAACCCGTGGTCGGCGCCGGGCGCCGGGGTGTTGATCAATTCGGGGGTCTCCACCCGCACCTGCTCGGCGTGGGTCAGGCCGAGGACATCGGCTTGGAAATCCCGGATTTTGGTCAGCGTCTGCCGGTGCCGCTCTTCATCGGCGATATGGCCATGGCCGTCAGGCGCGCCATCGGATTCATGGAACCCGCTTTCACTTTCGGCGGCCGGCTCAATCGGCCTTGCGCGCCCGGTTTTCCCGGCGGATGGGGGCGCCGGGGCGTTGTCCGCCGGGCCCCTTGTCTGGTAAGATTGCGATGGCATGCGGTTCTGCCGCAACATTAAAAATCCTGTAACCGCCCCTGCGGCCAGAATGACACCGACGATCAGCAGGTTGGCCCTGGTGAGCATCTGTTTGAGGCACTCCGTGAAACGGAGGCCGTCGGGCGAATGTGCAGCCATGGCGGCACCTCTTTTCCGTTTGGGCTGATACTGGAGAGGCCCGGTCCGGGGACCGGGCCAACCCTCTCTGGCGGGGGGGCGGGGTCATCTTCGGTCCCAAGCCGCGGGACTTCTCCTTTGCCGTGCCGAAGAAACTAAAGCGCCGGGCCTTGAAGTCGATCCTGGTTATCCGCTTCCAGCAGGGACAGGTGAT
>JBFFHG010000732.1:0-2978 GCA_041557055.1 Desulfosarcinaceae bacterium | reverse complement strand
TTACCATGAATTTCGATGAAGATTTGCCCTATCAAATTAGTTACGGAAGGTCTCGCATTAGCAGGGATTTCAGGATTCGAGGTGAGGGCTGGCTATGGATATCCGCCTTTCATGAGGTTGATCTTGGAAGTACCCCTAATGATTATCTGGATTTTTATTCAAATGTCGATCTATATTTGGACGAGTTGTGGGGGTATCATGGCACCGACACCGACAATGGTTCTATAGGTCCAGATTCCCCATTGAGAAATTTCCTCGGGGTGGCATTGTTTTTTAATGACGGCGACCGTGGAAGTTTCAGGGCGGAGAGTAGGGCGAAAGTCACTTACACCACCCCGGTTCCCATCCCCGGAGCGGTATGGCTTTTCAGCACCGCTCTTTTGAGCCTGGCTGCGGGATCGGGGTTCAGGGAAAAACCGGTAAGGTCCGTGCTCTTTTATTTCCGGTAATCACGGCCGGGATCACAGACGGCGGATAGATGAAAAGGGGTCTGATATCTCTTCGCCATCTTTTTTATGCAACGTTAGGGGTTACAAGGTGGTCCCGGTGCCGGGAACCTGCACCCCCGGCGCATGGGGGGGGATCTCCAGGTAGGTGAAGAGACGGCGTGCCTCGGCGTGCCAGGTGCGGTCCAGGAGGAGAAAATAGCCGAAGTTTTGATAGCGGTATTCCCGGGGCGGCCGCCGGGGATCGAAATCGCGCAGCAGTTTTTTGGTGGCGTAGCAAAGCTGGCCCAGATAGAGGCCCGGCGCGATCTCCACCAGTTCGTCGACCAGCCAGCGGTTGGGGACCGGGTTGTTTAACGCCGGGTAACGATAGTTGAGCTGAAATACCGGCCGGGGGGATTGGGCGCAGATGGAGAGGGCCGGCCGGCCGATGAAATTGCCCCCATTTTTTTCCCAGTTGAAATCCCGCTGCTCGGTCTCGGGGGCGGGATGTAAATTCATCCAGGCGTTCAGCAGTTGGAAGGCCAGGGCATTGAGGGTGCGGGTGGGGATTCGGTTGAAGTGGTTGATGCCCAATAGTGCAATGGTGCCGGCTGGTGCTGTTTCACCGGTCAGGGCTTGCAGTTTGGACGGCGACAGGGGCTCCAGACTTTTGCCGACCCAGGGGCACTCGTCGGAGAGGGTGGCGCCCCAGATCAAGCCCAGAAGATTGCCGAAATCGGCCATTGCCTCGGGCATCTCGCCGCAGCGCACGCCAAGGGTGATCCCGTAGAAATGGCCCTGCACGATCTCCGGTGTGCGACCGGCATTGAACAGGGCCCCCAGCCGGCCATAGAGGGGATCGTTGTTGTCCGCGCTGCGATCCAGGGTTTGCTTGTAGGTATGAAACAGGTCCAGGATGGAGTCGTGTCGCTCCAGTTGGCGGAAAGTTTGTTGCAGGAGCGGATTGTCCGGATCGCCGTCGGGGCGCAGGCTCCAGGTTTTGAGGTTTGACTTTTCAGCGGCGCTCCCGGATGGGCGGGCGCTCCGGTGCGCCGGCGCTTCCAGCCCGGCCCTGATCAAGGCGGCTGTGGCCACGGTCACGGTCATATCAAGATTTTCAGCGACGTCATATACGATGCAATGGCGGGTGCTGTGGATCAGCATCCCTTTTTCGCTTTTGACCTGCAAGTATATATCGGGGCGGTCCATTGGTCCGCCGGGGGGCCGGCATGCAATGGCAAAGACGCCTTCGGCATCTGTTTTGGCCGTGCCCAAAAGGTCGTCCGTGAACAGGTCGGCGTCATAGGCCGCCACGGTCACATTGGGGATGCCCTGCAGGGTGTCTTCTCTTCTGATGGTGCCGCCGATGGTCAAATCCATGTTTTATCTCCTGTTGCGAAGGTTGTTGACAAAGGTGTCGAAGGTGTCGGTGATCTGTTGGTGTTCATCGCCCGTCATGGCGGGGGGCGCGGGCCGGAGCGCCGGAATTTTTCCCAGGGCCGCGGATTTGGCATCTGCGCCGGGGTGATATGGATAGAGCCGGTAAGGCAGATTCTCAATGACGTCGGCGATGGCTTGAAGGTTTTCCGGGGTCGTGTTCAATCCGCTGATCAGCGGGATCGTGCAGATCAGCTTGGCGCGGGCGGTATGGACCAGTTTTGAAAAGTTGGTCAGGATATTGAGATTGGATTGTCCGGTCAACTGCCGATGCTGTTGGGGATCGATGATTTTGATGTCGAAGTAGATCAGGTCGATCCAGGGCAGCAGCTCGGCTGCAAAGAGATCCCATTGAAAATGGCCGCAGGTCTGCAGGGCCACGTGGACGCCCTGGCGCTTGAGCGTTCGCACCGCCCGGCCCAGGTAGAGGGGGTGTCGGGTGGGTTCCCCTCCGGAAAAGGTGACCCCTCCCCCGGAGTGATGGAAAAAGCGCCTGTCGATCAACAGCTCCTGTGCCAGTGCTTCCGGTTCATAATAGCGTCCCTTGATGGTCATGGCCTTGGCAGGGCACAGGGCTGCGCACTGGCCGCAGGCATCGCAGTACTCGCGGTTGATTTGAACCGTGCTGTTGAGGAGGATGACGGCGCCCCGGGGGCAACCCGATGCGCAGTCGCCGCAGCCGATGCATTTGCGGGCGTGGTGAAAGAGTTCCGGCCCGGCATGTATGCCTTCGGGGTTATGGCACCAGATACAGGCCAGGGGGCAGCCTTTGAAAAAGACCGTGGTGCGAATGCCCGGGCCGTCGTCCAGGGCATAGCGGTGGATATCGAAAATCAGAGGCCGACGCCGCTCGGGGCTCATGGTTTTATAGTGCTCCGGTGATCTTGAGCTGCAGATGTTTGGCCATGTAGGCGAATTTATACAGATAGTTCAGGTTGCCGTCAATGGTGACATCCTGGCGCAGCAAGGCGCCCAGGATGTCCGGCTTGGGGCTGAGCAGAAACCCCATCAGCGCTTTGGCATCCCGGAAAACAACTTTAATATGGGTGTCGCCAATCTCTTTTTCGCTGACTTTCAGTTGGTTGTCCTTAAATACGGCCGCCACGGTGATCC
>JBFFHG010000731.1:0-2982 GCA_041557055.1 Desulfosarcinaceae bacterium | reverse complement strand
TGGTGGATTACTACAAGTACGGGGAATACCTGCGGTTCCTGATTTTCATGGCACCCGAAAAAATGATGGACTCCTTGATCCTGAAGGTGCCTTCCCCGGATCTGTTTGCCAGAACGGCTTATATGGTAACCTGCCTTGTCGGGGGATTGCTCGTGTCGCATTTGCTGCGCAAGCAGCTCGCGGGTGAAGCCGCGTTGCGGCAAAGTGAAATGCGCTATCGGCGCCTGCACGAGACCATGTGGGATGCATTTGTTCAGATCGATATGACCGGTACCATTGTTGATTGTAATTTTGCGTACCAGCAAATGCTCGGTTATGGGGCCGACACCCTGCGCGGCATGAAAAAGGCCGACCTGACACCTGCCGGGTGGCGCGCCATGGAGGCCCGGATCATTGAAGAGCAGGTGATTGCCAAAGGGGCATCGGAAGTATATGAAAAAGAGCACTTCCGCTCGGACGGCAGTGTGTTCCCGGTGGAGCTGCGTATTTTTTTGATCGACGATGAGGATCGACGGCCCATTGGAATGTGGGCCATCGTCCGCGATATCACCAAGCGCAAGCAAGCCGATCTGGAGCGCCAAAAAGCGATGGCGGCGTTGAAGCGGTCCAATGACGATTTGAAGCAGTTCGCCTATGTGGCATCCCATGATTTGCAGGAGCCCTTGCGGATGGTGTCGAGCTATACGCAATTGCTTTCGGAGCGCTACAAAGACCAGTTGGACGACAAGGCTCAGAAGTTTATCGCTTATGCGGTGGACGGCGCCACGCGAATGCAGGCTTTGATTCGCGACCTGCTGGCCTTTTCCAGGGTCGAGACCCATGCTGAAGCCTTTGATATGGTGGATGCCCGCCATGTCCTGGCAATTGCCGTCGCCAACCTCAAAGCCATGATCGATGAGACCGGCGCCCAGGTGACAACCGAAGATCTTCCCCGGGTAAAGGCTGACAAAACTCAAATTGTCCAGGTGTTTCAAAACCTGATTCACAACGGCATTAAATTCCGCGGTGCCGAGCCGTCGCGAATCCATATCGGCGCCCGGCAGGAAAACGGTTACTGGCATTTCAGCGTGAAGGACAACGGCATCGGAATTGATCTGAAGTACAAGGATAAAATTTTTACGGTGTTTCAGAGGCTGCACACCCGTCAAGAGTATCCCGGCACCGGCATCGGTCTGGCCCTGTGCAAGCGCATTGTCGACCGCCATCGCGGCCGGATATGGTTCGACTCGAAGCCCGGCCGAGGTTCGACCTTTTATTTCACCATCCCATTGTAAAAAGAGAGGAGATGAAAAATGATCAGTGAGATCCTTTTTCGGCCCATCGATATTTTGCTGGTGGAAGACAATTCGGGCGATGCCGATCTGGCCAAAGAGGCATTGGCGGGCAGTAAAATCAATAATACACTCTACATCGTGCCGGACGGTGAAGCCGCCACTGATTTTTTGAATAAAAGAAATGATTATGAAGATGCCCCCCGTCCGGGGCTTATTTTGCTGGATTTGAATCTTCCCAAAAAAGATGGGCGCGAAGTATTGGCCGAAATCAAGGCGGACAAGGACTTGAAGCGAATTCCGGTGGTGATTCTGACAACATCCCAGGATGAAGAGGATGTGCTCAAGTCATACAATCTGCATGCCAATTGCTATATTACCAAGCCCATCGATCTGCACCAATTCGTCAAGGTCGTGCGGTCCATCGAGGATTTCTGGCTCAGTATCGTTGTGCTACCCAATGGAGAGAAATGATGGACAAGCCCATGCGCATATTGCTTGTTGAAGACAACCCCGGAGATGCCGATCTGATTCGGGAGATGCTGCCGTCGAACCAAGATTCGGGTTTTGCCATCCATTGTGTCAACCGAATGGCGGATGCGGTCTCCTGTCTGACCAGCACAGCGGTTGACCTCGCCCTGCTGGACCTGGATCTGCCCGACAGCCGGGGTATCGAAACCGTCCATTGTGTGCGGCGGGCCGCTCCCGATACCCCCATTGTGGTCTTGACCGGTTATGATGACGAGCGGGTGGGCACTGAAGCGGTCCAAAGCGGTGCCCAGGACTACCTTGTCAAGGGCAAGACCCCGGCCTACCACCTTTCACGGGTGCTGCGTTATGCGGTCCAGCGCCATCAGGCCGAAGAAAAAATACGGGAATCAGAGCGTTTTTTACGCTCGACCCTGGATGCCCTTCCAACCCATATCGCCATCATGGATGCTTCGGGCAGAATTCTGGCGGTGAATCGGGCCTGGCAGGAATTCGCCCATGTCGATGGCGGGCACGCCATGCGTTGCCCCGAGGCGGTCAATTATTTCGATGTCTGCCAAAACCCGCAGGACCCGAATTCCGGCGAAACCTGTTATGCAGCCGCCTTTTCCGAAGGTATCCGCGCCGTGTTGGACGGACGGCAGGCATTCTTTGAGATGGAGTATCCCCTGGCCGGTCCTTTGGGAAAAAATTGGTTTCACGGCCGGGTGACGCCGTTTCCCGGCGATGGCGACCGGCGGGTGGTGGTCGCCCATGAGAACATCACGGCCCGTAAACAGGCTGTGGAGGAGCAGATCCGGCTGGCCGCCCAGTTGCGCCACGCTTACAAGATGGAAGCGATCGGCACCCTGGCCGGTGGCATTGCCCATGACTTTAACAACATTTTGTCTTCAGTGCTCGGATATACGGAGCTTTGTCTTATGGATATGGACAAGGACACGCTCCTGGGGACCAATTTGCAGGAGGTTTACCGGGCCGGATTGCGGGCAAAGGAACTGGTCCGGCAGATCTTGACCTTTGCACGCAAGGACGAAGGCCAGGTTCAGCCGACCCAGGTCGGCGCCATTGCCAAAGAGGCCGCCAAGCTGATCCGGTCCATCATACCCGCATCCATCGATATTAATCTGAAAATAGAGAGTGATGCGTTTGTCCTGGCTGAACCGATTCAGATTCACCAAATATTCATGAATCTGTTTTCCAATGCCGCCCAGGCCATGGAGAG
>JBFFHG010000730.1:0-2985 GCA_041557055.1 Desulfosarcinaceae bacterium | reverse complement strand
TCGAGTAAAACCTTTGCCAAACACATCATGACCAAATACGGGGTCCCCACGGCCAAAGGACAAACCTTTTCCAGCTACAAAACAGCCGAAGCCTATATCAAAAAGGTGGGCGCGCCCATTGTGGTCAAAGCCGACGGCCTGGCCGCCGGCAAAGGGGTCATCGTCTGTGCCACCGAGGCCCAGGCGCTGGCTGCGCTCAAGCAGATCCTGTTGGATAAGGAATTCGGTGAGGCCGGCCGCAATGTGGTGGTGGAAGAGCGCCTGGTGGGTGAAGAGGCCTCCTTTCTGGCCTTCACCGACGGCAAGACCGTTCTGGCGTTGCCCTCCTCCCAGGACCACAAACCCGTTTTCGACGATGACAAAGGGCCCAACACCGGCGGCATGGGTGCCTATTCACCTGCTCCGGTGGTGGATCGATACCTGCATGAGCGGGTCATGAAGGAGATCATGCTGCCCACCGTGCGCGGCATGGCCGCCGAGGGTCGTCCGTACAAAGGGGTGCTTTACGCCGGTTTGATGATCGATCGCGACAAGATCAAGGTGCTGGAGTTCAACGGCCGTTTCGGCGATCCCGAAGCCCAACCTCTGCTGATGCGCCTGAAAAACGACATCGTGCCCATCATGGAAGCCATCATCGAGGAGCGCCTGGATCAATGCCGGCTGGAGATCGATGACCGTGCCACCGTATGCGTGGTCATGGCATCGGGCGGGTATCCCGGTAAATACAAAAAGGGGTTGCCCATCACCGGACTGGACAAGGCCCGCCGCATGAAAGATGTCATGGTTTTTCATGCCGGCACCGGTTTTAAGGAGAACAAGGTGGTGGCCAACGGCGGGCGCGTCCTGGGCGTTACCGCCCTGGGGGACACCGTGGCCCAAGCCATTGATAAAGCTTACAAGGCGGTAAGCAAGATCAGTTGGCAGGGGGTGCAGTACCGCAAGGATATCGGCCGCAAAGCACTGCGGCGGTTCCAGGTGGAGCCCCAGGTGAGCATCGTCATGGGCAGCGATTCGGATCTGCCCGTGATGGAAGGGGTCGTGGCCATGATGAAAAAATTCGCTATCCCCTATGAGATCACAGTGGCTTCGGCCCATCGCACCCCTGAAAGGGCCGCCCAACTGGCCGCCACAGCGCGCCAACGGGGAATCAAAGTCATTATCGCCGGAGCCGGCCATGCCGCCCATCTGGCAGGCGCTTTGGCAGCCCAGACCGCTTTGCCGGTGATCGGCGTGCCCATCGATTCTTCCTGTCTGCAGGGGCTGGATGCCTTGCTCTCCACCGTGCAGATGCCCCCCGGCATTCCCGTGGCAACCGTTTCCATCGGCAAATCCGGCGCTAAAAATGCCGGTATCCTGGCCGCCCAGATCATCGGTGTGACCGATGCCCGGGTGGCGGCGCTGGTGGAGGAATACAAAGAGGAGATGGCCGCGCAGGTGGCGCAGAAGGCCAAATGTCTTGAAGCCTACCGCTGAAATATGGGAAGTGGACCCCGGCCGGCCCGACAATGCCGTTATCGTGCGGGCCGCACACGCCATCCGTGCAGGTGGTCTGGCGGTGTTTCCCACCTATGGGCTTTACGGTCTGGGGGCTGATCCTTTCAATCCCCGGGCTGTTCAACGGATTTTTGAAATCAAAGGCCGTGCGGCTGAAAAGGCCGTTTTGGTGCTTATCGCCGATATCCGCGATCTGGACCGGCTGGCCGTGACGCCCAATGCCATGGCCCTTGATTTGATGCATCGTTTCTGGCCTGGCAAGGTTACCTTTGTATTGCCCGCCCGCAAGGATCTGCCCAAAGCGCTCCTGGGCCATAGCGGCAAGATCGGCGTGCGTCTTGCGGCCCATCCCGTGGCTGCCGCCCTGGTGCGGGCCCTGGCCGCCCCATTGACAGGCACCAGCGCCAACATCTCCGGAACAGGCGGTTGCGCCGCTGTTGAGCAGATCGATACCCGGCTGCTCAACAGCGTGGACCTGGTCTTGGATGCCGGCCCCCTGGCCGGCGGACCCGGCTCCACGGTGGTCGATGTCACCGGCAGGGCGCCGTTGATTCTCCGGCATGGGGTCTTGGCGGCCGAGGCCATCATGGCGGCTTTCAAATCTCAGGGCAATCATGCCTGATTGAGTTCGTGAGCAATTTTTCCAACAGGCGCAATTTCCAGCAACAATTGGAGCGCGCCGCCCTGACACGTCAATTTTCCCAGACGCTTTTTGAGAATGACATCTTTCTCAGTTATTCGCGCAAAGATGCTGCATCCGCCGGCCGGTTGAATGCGCTCTGCAAGCTTGAGGCGCCGGAATGTGTCAGGTGATACCCAAGATCCGCGATTGATAAGAACCTCAAAGCAAAAAACATTGAAAAACATAGTTGATTCAGTTGGATAGGAGTTTCTACAACGCCACACATACCGAACCAACGAAGTGAAAATCAATGATAAAACAAACCGTGCTGCCATTCAAGCTATAGGAGACCAAAGATCTGATCACAGCGCATGTCGGGTCAAACCCAGGGTGTTAAAACGCAGTCTAAAGTATGACGGTATTAAGGGCTCGCGCAAAAATAACTTCACATTTTATGCATCACTGCTTCAGGTCGTCTTTGCACGATCTGCGACTGCGTCTGATCTTGGCTTTGGCCTCAAAATAGCTTGCTATTCCTGCGGTTTTGCACTCTTAGATCGAACAAATCCAACCCGAATCAGCGCACCTAAACTGCGAATTTATTTTTGCGCGAGCCCTAAGGGCTACACCCTGGATATGGATGCAACCGTGATTGAAGCGGAAAAACAGAGTGCCAGGATGACGTATAAAGGCTATTAAACCGGCAATTAAATACAGCAATTTATTATTTGCTAAACCCTCGCCTGACATAGCTTTATTTGAACGAGATCGTTGCCTGAATAATTGCCGGGCTACATGCCCAAGGAAGCACAAATGGATCGGTATGTCCAAATGCAGCACAAAATCATACGATGGTGCGGCTTTGGCCT
>JBFFHG010000729.1:0-2988 GCA_041557055.1 Desulfosarcinaceae bacterium | reverse complement strand
GCCGGCCCGGCCGCTGGTGCATATGCCAGGGCGCTGTAGCTGAGCACCTGAAAATAGAAGATATACAGGGTACACCAGGTTATAAATCGAAAAACCGGACGCTTTGCAGGTTCTATACTCATCAACATCTTATGGGCCTCCCTGGGTCGGATCAACCTGAGACTTTTTCTGTCAAGTATTTAATCGTCAGCAGCTTATGCAACGGATCTTTGTACCGCCAAATCGAAGCGCATCAGGGTTGGTGCATGTGTTCAAGATTGCCATTGTCGTCATATTCGTAATTGTATAAAATAGGTTGACTGTTTGCATCGCCCGGATCGGTCGCAAGATTGTATTCAAGCGCGTTGGTTGTCCCGTCTCCGTCGAAATCGCTGTCAGCATCATTGGACAGCGGATCGAGGCCGTATTGCACTTCCCAGCCGTCCGGCATGCCGTCGCCGTCCGTATCCGGATTGAATTGATAGGTTGTCTTTTTTCATTCTCAATCATTCCCTTCACGATGGTTTGAGAGACCGATCAACAAGAGGCCATCATCCGATGGACGCAAGTCAGCCGGTTTTTGGCACCGCGCTTTAATTTTTACGATCAGTTGTTTGGGAAAAAACGTAAAGAGGGGTACACTTAAAAAAAAAGCAACGAAATTGTCAATACGAAAAAATTGCTTATTTTTTACTGTAGTAATTTAAGTATTTTTAAGAACTGCCATCATAATTACCTGTTTTTATGTGATATATCATGAGGCAAAATCCGGCCAAAAAAACAAACAATTCACTTTTGGGTATTGAAAAAGAGGAAGCGAAGAAGAGCTTCCTGCCAAAAGCCCCTCTTCGCTTCCGTGTTTAGGATGCAGCATTAACCGGTATAAAAAAAGCCCCTCATGCTTAAATCGCATGAAGGGCTGCACCCAGCTTTCTTGGCCCAACGCATATATTCACCCTGCCCGAAATCCGCGGGCGGCGGTGTGTTGTACAGGCAGGTCTTCTGACTCCCGGATCGTTCTTTGAATTGCCCCTTCCCATCCTGATTCATCAGAACAGTGGGATTACGCAATCATCGTCCCCGGTCACAGCGGCGGGACCGTTCCCGATTCGCACGGGATTCCCCATAAGCTCATTACAAGCACCTGGACAATGGTATCAACCATATCCTGCCGCGTTTATTTGTCAACTCTTTTTTGAGCTGCTTTGGGCAAAAACGGACGACGGCGGCCTGCAAGACGGCGCAAAAAAGTCCCTGCGCGACAGACAACCCGCAAAGGGTATTGCGCCGGCTGAGCAGGTGTCTTGCGGATAACTTGTTTGCATTGATTTAGCATTCAATTGCGTTTAAGGTAGACCCTGTCGTTAGGGTAAGCTCAAACTAAAATCCATTACGGTAAACAAGGAATCAGTCACCATGGCGCGCATCGACGATTACCAACAAGCCCGGGATCTCGCCGCCCAGGCTCTGGCGGGCGAGGATATTTTTGAAATTGCCCGCAGGGCCGGGTTTGCAGCCGAAGAAGGGCGTTTGATCAACGTCCCTTTTCTGGGCCGCACCTACGGCATCTCCTATCCCCGATTTGATTTCCAAGACATGCACAACCCTGAAGCGCAGGTGCCGCTTCAGGAGCAGGTGCTGCTGCTGCATTACCTGCAAGGATGCAAGCCCAGGCTGGAGGGCCGCTGGGTGGCCTATCGCGAAATTCCCGGCGCGGCTTTCTACTTCGGCGCTTTTGTCAAACGGGCCGTGGACCCGCTAAAAAAGGTGTTCGGCCAAAATGTGGCGGCCCTGCAGCAGGCCGCCGCCAAACTGAACGCCGTGCCGATTGAAACGGGTTCCGCCGGGTTCCGCATCGATGTTCTGCCTTACGCCCCTGTCCAGATCATTGTGTGGGAGGGAGATGAGGAGTTCCCTGCTGAGGCCAACATCCTGTTTGACGCCGCCGTGGGGGATTATCTCTCGCCGGAAGATGTCGCCTGGCTGGCCAGTCTCAGCGTTTACCGCCTCATGGCCCTGGCGCGACCGGCTTAGAGTTTGCGCAAAAATTAAGGGCCATGTGTCCGGCGCCCCTATTCGGCCACCTGTTCGGTGGGCAACTGTGCCGCTGTCCACAGGTGCCAGCCATTTTTCAGAACAGATATTTTTTCATACCCCAGCCATGTCAACTTCTCGGCCAGTTCGGCGCTCAAGGGGCATTGGGGGCCGTCACAATAGGCAATGATCATGGTATCGGCGGGAAATTGGGAAAAAAAGGATTCCGACCAGGTGTCAAATTCATTTGGATCGAGGTGCATCGCCCCTTTAATATGCCCCTGTTGGTATGCTTTTAAAGGACGGGCATCGGCAAACAGGGCTTTCCCCGCCTGAAAATGGGAGCGGGCATCCTCCAGCGTGATCAATGGCTTGGCGCTTTCAAGCCTCTTGCCGGATCCGGATTCCACCGGCGGATTGCCCGCGGCCATGGGTCGCAGCTCCGGCCTTAAGACATAGGCCGCACCGGCCAGGAACAAGGCCACCAGAATCACCCCCGCGGCTTCGCCTAAAGTTTTCGTCCATGACATTCTCATTTGGCCATCCCTGCGTTGAAAAACGATCAATGTGTTTTCGAACCCCCCCCCAGAATAATCTTTTAAGCCGATTTGACAACCCTTTTCTTATGGAAAACCAGTTCTCGCAATTTATCCCGGTTTATGGTAGTAGTGTGAAAATGCGTCATATCTATTTTGATCACCGGCGCAGGCTGCAACAAACGAATATCGGCATGACTGCATTTTCAGTTCTTGAAAAAGGGTTACAGGCCTTCAACGTTTGGCCTTGGAATTCGGGTTACCCATTGAGGAGCGTCACATGACGATAGCAGAAAGAAGAAAATACCCGCGCCTGGCCTTAAAAATTGAGGACGGCTACTTCGGCAGCTTCAAACTCGCAAATGATGAAAAGCTGGTGGGGCCCATCGTGAATTTCAGTGCCGGCGGTTTGAATTTGGCGGCACCCGAAAAAATCGCG
>JBFFHG010000728.1:0-2993 GCA_041557055.1 Desulfosarcinaceae bacterium | reverse complement strand
TTTCAATTTCGCCATGTTTTAACTTTCCTCCTCCTGCGGTATATTTATGAAAAAAACAGAAATCGTCCGCACAGAAAAACAAATTGACCGGAACGATTTCAGTCTGGATGGGCGACTGAGCAAAACCAAGCGGCACAGGGTGTTCTGGACATCTGGAACTTTCGCAGTGGAACATGCTCAACACCCTGGTGCCTCTGAATTGTGGGGCGACCTTTGGCAGGTTGCCGGAATCGGAAATATGCCTATATTAAAATGTAATACATTTATAAAAACGTTTTATTTTTGATGTCAAGCTTTTTTACATGCAATTTAACATTAAATGAATTTTGTTCAAACTAAAAATCTTCAATTGTCGCACCGGCCTGCTTTAGGCCCAGACAACGATGTAACCACATAATATGGTAGCTTATTAATGTTATATTCCAGCAACCTGAAATAAAATTACAGAGATAGCCCGCAGCTCTTTTGCATGTAATTTTTCATAATTTTAGTTTTAAAAACACGAGTTCATGACCAAAGCTGAAGAATTGCTTTGAACCAGAAAAGGACCCCGTCAGTGAAAAAATTCAGCAAGATAATAAAAGACCGCAACTTATATGAAGATGTGCTCAAGGAAATAAAAAAAGCCATTCTATCCGGCATCTATGAAACCGGAGCCCTTTTGCCGAGCGAAACGGAGTTGGCCAAGCAGTTCGGCGTCAGCCGTCCGGTGGTTCGTGAGGCGCTCCGGTCCCTCCAATCCAACGGATTCGTCGAAATCAAGCGGGGCATCAAGGGCGGCGCTTTTGTTCGCGATACCATCCGCCTGCCGTTATTTGATGATTTCCCAAGTTTTATCCTTTATCGCCGTTTTAAGGTCGACCATCTGGCCCAGGCAAGGTTGCTGGTTGAACCGGAGGTCTGCCGATTGGCTGCAAAAAACGCGACGACAAAAGAAATCCACGAAATGAAAGATCTCATCCAACGCTATGGCAAAATTAAAGACCCGGACGAAAAAGATCCCATGTACAGCATGTTCCACAGACTTGTGGGCCGCTCTTGCGGCAACCCGATTTACGCCATCCTCATCGAAAACATCATGGATTTCACCGAAGGTTTTATCCGGACCATAAAGCCGGTCACCCAATTCATTCACGAAGACCATGACCATGATGAAATTCTGAGCGCCCTGGAAAACCGAGACCCTGAACGCGCTTATGAAGTGGCCACCCAGCATGCCAGGCACATTCTGGAAGGCATGCGCAAACTTGAAGCCATCTACCTGGAGCTGTTGGACGAAGAGAAAAACCCGTACGAAACGGTCAATATATGAAAAAACGATTGTCCGCCATTTGGATGGAAACAACCGCCCCGGAACCCCATTTCCGGGTTGCAGCGAGGTTCCCAACCCTCAAAATTCATCCGGATGGGAACCTTTCGCCGCGCCGTATCTGAAACCCGGTTGAACGTGGTGAAATCACCTCTGAACGGTTTCAGCTCTTTGGAATGTTTCGTTTTTGACGGTTTTCGTCGACGGCCACGTAGACAAACCGGCCCTCCGTCACCTTGAAAGGGTTATTGCCACATTCGCTCTTGGATAGGGGCTTGACCCACACTTCAAGCTTCAAGGCGATGGATGTATTGCCGATACGATCGACCTCGCCGTAACAACAGACCACATCCCCCACCTGAATCGGCTTGATGAATTTCATCCCATCCACGGCAACGGTCACCGTGCGGCCCTGGGTTACCTCCTTGGCCAGAATGCCGCCCGCAATATCCATTTGGGACAACACCCAACCTCCGAAAATATCGCCGTTGGGATTGGTGTCCGCAGGCATGGCCAGCGTACACAGAATCAGGTTGCCCTGGGGCTTTAAACTACAATCGTCCATTGATCATTTTCTCTTTCTGCTCTGAATCAGCCAATCGTGTGAGCGCCACCGCTCCGCAACAAAACAATCTTCGAATTAAAAGAGACGAAGGCGGATCGGTGACGCCCTCTTTGTTCCTCACGAAAACATCTTGGTTCCGAAACACCCTTTGTGGATCTTGTCAAAACGCAGGGACGCCTTCTGGTGGGGCGCCTTGGCGACAGCGGGATATCCGATGGCAATGATCGCCAGCACCATGACATTTGGTGGAATACCCAGTAATTCGGCCACATATTCCTGGGAAAGACGCCCATCCTGGTGACTCCGGTTGCGTATTTGAATCCAACAGCTCCCCAGGTCCAGATCCGCAGCGGCCAAATGAATGATGGCGGCGGCCACCGAAGCATCCTCCACACTGGTATCGGATTTTTCCGGATCGGCGCAAACCACCATACCCAAGGCTGCATGCTTGAGAAATGCGGCCCCGCCCGGTTTTGAATTTGAGAGTTTTTCCAGCATCTGCCGGTCATCAACGATAACGAACTCCCAGGGTTGGCCGTCTTTGCCTGAAAAGGACCGCAACGCCGCTTCAACCAGTTTGTCAATCTTTTGCGGCTCAACCGCCTTTTCCATATACTTTCGAATACTTCTTCGTTTTTCCAGAAGTGAGATAAACATTGATCAATTCCCTATTGTCCTGAATAAGATATCCTACATCTTTTCGTACAGCGCCACAATCTTTTCAGGTGTTAAAATACGCTTGAAATCAGGACCCAGGGCGCTGACCAGATCGCGCTCAAGCATGTAGGTGAGCTGAACCATCTTGTCCATTTGCTCAGATGTGAGACCGCGGGTGACCTTGGCCGGCAGCGCTATCTGGTGCTTGGCCACCATTTGACGGAATTTCAAAACATCTTCACCGTAATACTCCTCCAAATGATTGAAAACGATGCTGTTGGCAATCCCATGCCGGAACCCCAGGATAAAGGCGATACCGTAAGAGAGCGCGTGGCATATGCCCACTGAAGAGTTGGCGATTGAGCAGCCGCCGAGAAAGGAGGCCACCATGTAATCGTCATATTTTTTCTCCTTGAGAAAAAAATCTTCCACCACGGCCTTGGCCTGATACGCAAAGGGTCT
>JBFFHG010000727.1:0-2995 GCA_041557055.1 Desulfosarcinaceae bacterium | reverse complement strand
GGAGGCCGCCGATCTGGGCGCTGATGAAATTTTCTTTCAAAACTTCATCAATACGTCCCGCGCCAAACAATTATCCCACGTCATATTGGATTCTGCCGGAATCATCCAATTTTGGGAGGTGTTCAACCAACTGCAGGCACAATATGAAGGTTCATCCCTGAGGGTCAATATGCAGGGCAATTTCGGCCCGAATCCCAACGGCGATAATATTTTCAAACGCGCGGCGCAGCATGGTCATTATTGTATTGCAGGAATCTGGAAACATATGGATCATATTTATGTGACGCCGGATAAAAAAATTTTTCCCTGCGTCATGTTGACGGAACCGGAATTTCAAATTGGGGAGATCTTTTCCGGCAGGGCTGGATACGCATACAGGTTTTTCAAAACGGAATGGGAGTCCAGAATTCCCGGTTTTGATCGCTCCAATTGCGCCTCGCTCATGCATATGCAACAGGAATTGCTTGGGAAGAGCCCTCGGATCAGCTTGGAAAACCGCTCACTTGCCGGGAATTACGCGCTTGAAAAAAAAGTCTCCTGACAACCGCATAAAAACCAATGCTCAATATGGGCTTGCTTTGAATGGACATAGCATGAGCGATCTGAAGGGCCGAACTGTGATACCTGCGCCGCCATGGATCTCCTGCGTTCTGGCATGCTGCGCTTCCATGCTGGCGGTGGCTGCTGTTTTCATGACCCATTCCATCTTCCCTGAGATCAGTGTCCATTTTGAAGTTCCCCTCACCCGGACGCGGTTGGCGTTCAGCCTGACCAGTTCAGGGTATGCCCTCTCCTTTTTTCTTTTCGGGCCGGTCGCGGATCGATTCAATCCGCGGAAAATGGCATCACTGGGACTCCTGGCAATAGGCATCTTTGTTCTTGCGGCTTCAGAACTCTCCGGATTTACTGGGTTTATCATCAGCATGGGACTGATCGGCATGGGCGCATCATCAGTCCCGGCGGCCATGTTCCCCTATGTGGCCACTATCGCACCCGAGGGTTCCGGCGGCACCTATATGGGGTGGGTCGTTGCGGCCTCCACCGTGGGCGTCGTGCTCGGCCGATTTGCCATGGGCCTCATGACCGCCGGGTGGGGATGGGTTTTCGCCTTTAAGCTCACAGCAGTTGCACTGTTGCTGTTGTCCGGTGTCATGTTCAAATTCCTGGCCCCCCTGCCGCAGCGCTACGACGTGAATAACGGTACCCTGCGTGAGCTCTATTCAAATGCGCTGCGGCTCCTTCTGGAACCCGAAACAGTTTCGCTTCTGGCGGCCGGATTTTTTCTCTTCTTCGGGTTTCTCGGATCGATTACTTTTTTGACCTTCATGCTGAACGGTCCCCCATTTTTTTTGACGGCCGATGCCATCGGCTGGATCAGTTTAGCCGGTCTGACCGCCCTTGTGGCGCCGTTTTCAGGCGCCCTCTCCCAGCGTGCCGGAATCTATCGGATCATCCTTACGGGTCTTTTGACCTGTCTGGCCGCCCTGCAGTTCATGGGATGGTGCCTCTCTCTGACATGGGTCACCTGCGGTGTGCTGCTGCTCTTTACCGGGGTCTATTGCAGTCAGCCGCTGATCTTTTTGCTGATCAACCGCTGTGTTCCGCGCCACCGCCTGGGAAGCGCCTCTTCCATGTATCTTCTCTTTTGTATCAGCGGCGGCAGCATTGCCTCTTTTGCCCTTGGCCCTGTTTGGGAACGCTTTGCATGGCCCGGAGTTATCGTTGCCTGCACCTTGGCCCTGATTGCGGCAATGCTTCTGATTTCCTTCAATGCCGTGGCAAAACTTTTAAAAAACCGACATTCTCAGGCTCTCAGACATCCATAAGCGTGTCCTTTTTAAAGCCCTGCAAAACCCCCTTCTTAAAGCCCCTGCGTCCAATCCAGCCACTGAGCGGAACGCAACCCCCTGGCGGTTTCCCTGTCCACGGTGTAAACCTGCTGATAGAAATCCAGCACCCACTCGCCCAAGTGAACATCCGCAAACCGTTCAGGATAAGCCGCCTTTGCCATTATCATGATGTCGATGGGGTATTCCAGACGTTTTTCACAATTGAGCGGTGTGTAAGCCAGAGCCGCCACCCGGCGGTTCTTGATCGCGGTGAGTTCAGATAAACTTTGGCAATAGGGCGCCTCGTAGAGTTCACTGGGCGGATGATACCCCTGGGAGGTAATGAGCACCACCACATCGGGGTTGAGAGCCAGAATCTGTTCAGTATTCAGGACATTCCATATGCCTCGTCCTGTAAAGGCGTTGCGGGCCTTGACCACATTTTCCAAAATCCACGAATCACTGGTGTTCACCCCCCGGACATTGCCGGCCCCTCCGGAAGATCTAGCCCCGGAGGCGAGCCCAAACAGCATCACGCGCGGTTTCTGACTTTCGGCGATATCTTGGGTCCGGTTGCTTACGAAACGGATTTGATCTTCCAGGAAACCGACCAGCGCCTCGGCCTGCTGGACCAGTTCAAAAACCGCTCCGATGATACGGATTTGTTCGGAAAGCATTTCAAGGCGGGGCTCCTCACATGTATTGGGCCCGCGCAAGACAACGGTGGGAACGCCCAGGCCATCGATAATCTGCATGCTTTTTCGGGTCTTTTCATCGCTGGCAAGCAAGGCACAGGCACCCAATTGAATGAGCAGCACATCGGGCTTCAGCGCCGCCAAAGCCTCATAATTGACGCCGCTGCCCGGTCCGGCAAGCAGGGGCAATTTTTTAAACCAGGGATTGAGAAAAGTTGCCGTGTTCATGCCGTTTTTGCGGGTGACGGGTTTGCCGGAAACAGTGTCGTGGGAAAAATCCCGCTGGGAGGACAACCCCGGCGATCCGACCCCCACAAGGGTGTGCTGGACCTTGAGCACGGTCATGACCTCTTCGACAAAACCATCGCTGATGGTGACCACCCGTTGGATCTTTTCGGGCAGCGCCACGACAGCACCACGGTGATCGATAACGGTTCGGGAGCCTTGCGCACGCCCCACATTTTTTGCCTC
>JBFFHG010000726.1:0-2995 GCA_041557055.1 Desulfosarcinaceae bacterium | reverse complement strand
CAAGCATTTCAAGATCCAGCAGCTTGGCAATGGAGGATTCGTTTCCTGGAGGGATAACCATCTCGACAACCAAAAGCTTTGAGTCTGTTCTCATGGCCCGGTGACAGTTTGTCAATATTGTTCGGCACTGCTCGTCTGGCCAGTCATGAAGGATGTGTGACATGAGATAGGCATCACTGCCGGAAGGGATATCCCTGAAAAAATCACATTCTGTTGTCTGGCAACGATCTTCAATGCCCCTGCGTCGGATCATCTTTTCAGCTTCTTGAATGACGGAAGGGATATCTGCAACAACTCCTTTCATCGAAATATTTGCAGCCAGTATCTCTGCTATCAGGGCGCCAATACCGCCGCCCACATCCGTAAGGGTCATGATGCCTGAAAAATCATAGACATCAACAATGGCGCGGTGAGAGCTGGATGCTTTTGCGGCATTCGCCTCGTTAAACACTTTTGCCGCCCGGGGGGTTTGGGACAGCCAATCAAAAATCGTGACGCCATATGCCGTCTCAAAGGCGGTGTCCCCGGTTAGAACGCTGTTTAGAAAGCATCCCCACGCCTTGTCACTCCAGTCCGAGTTGAACAATAAAGCGATGGAGCGCATCGCATCGGATTTCAAACACTCGGCCATCGGCGTAAGTTCAAACCGTTTCTCTTCTGTCTCGGAAAAGATACCGACACTCGCCAGGGCTCGCATCATCCTGTAAAGAGAGGGGGCATGGGCGTGGCTTGCCTGGGCAAGTTCTTCAATGCTTTTGGGGCGGTCAGCCAGCATATCGGCGATACCAAGCTCAGCCGCCACATAAATTGGTTTGCTTATCCATTTTCCGACGATAAACTTCATAAGTTGTGCCGATGGCGGCAATTGTTTCGGATTCATTTGCCCCTCCTTTTTTAACGAGGTTCATTTGTTTGGGGTTAACAAATTGCTTTGTCCGGTTATCCATTGGACAAAGTAAAAGTACCGGTTTTTGATATCGTACTTAATTATTGTGAATTGGGATGACAGAATAGAAATCACGACGATCAGGTACCGATTTTCAGGCTTCATGGCGTGAATTGGGATAGAATATTCAATGACTGCCGTTTGAGGGACAACAAATTGTTGCGGATGACAAGATTAAGGATGGTGCGATACGAAGCACACGCCTTTTTTATATTCTCATATAGCAGATTGATGCAACAAAAAATTTCGTTTGCGCCCTGGTTTCCAAAAATATGAGAGGTTCAGCTTGCTGATGGACCGTTGCCGTGCCGCTGCGGATGATGATGCTCTTGAAGCCGGGCTCGGTTATTGATTCTGCGCTCCTGCCATGGGAGGAAGGGGATAGGCGTTGCGCTTCAGCAGGGCGGCATTCAAATCACGGTCGCGGTGGTAGATGTCGGTGCGAAATTGCAGGATATTGTCTTCATCCACCCAGGCGGTCATGTAGAGCAGATGCACGGCGATGGGTCTGGGTATGCGCACCACCTGGCGTCGACCCTGGTCCAATGCGTTGCGGATTTTTTCAGGGGGCCACTGCGGATCGTCGGATAGCAGATAGGCAGCCAGGGCCGGTGCATCCTGCAGGCGGATGCATCCGGAACTGTAATCGCGCTGAACAAGGTCGAACAAGGCGCGTTGAGGCGTGTCATGCAGATAGACCGAGAATTTATTGGGAAAGATGAATTTAATCCGTCCCAGTGCATTGGTTTTGCCAGGCTCCTGCCGGAGCCGTACAGGGAAATAGGATTTGCTATAATCCTGCCAGGGTAGACTTAGCGGATCAATTTCAGGTGCGTCTTCATTCCAGTCCCCGAAAACTTTGATGTTTTGTTCAACCAGATAATCGATGCCGTTGGCCAGCTTGGGAAGGATATCTTCCACTGCAATGGTATGGGGAACGGTCCAGTAAGGATTAAGCACCAAATAAGACATGGTGGTGCTGAAGACCGGGGTGCGGCGGGCCGGTCGGCCCACAACCACCCGCATCTCCATTGTTTTTCGATGCTTCTCCATTACGCGCAGGCTGAAGTCGGCCGTGTTGACCTCGATGTGGCGCTCCCCCAGGTCGAGCGGCAACCAGCGCCAGCGTTCCAGGTTGAGTTCAATTTGGCGCACACGCTGGGCCACGGCGACATTCATGGCGCCGCGGGTTTTGCGGCCGACGATGCCGTCAGCCGCCAGTCCGTGCCGTTTCTGGAATTTGCTTACGGCATCCGCTAAAATTTCATCGTATCGTCCCGGCTCTTCCGGCAGGGGGTGCTGGTCGGAAAGGTCGCCTGTAACCAGCAGATATTCACGGACGGTGGCCACGCGGTCATCTTTATCCCCCGGGCGCAGGGTTTCCCGGCCCTCAATGCGGGGCCAGCCCCCCCGGGCTTGCAATGCCCGCATCTGATACAACCCGGCTTTCAGCCCCTGGTAGCCTCTGTGATCAGGGCTCAGTCGGGTGATGGCTTTTTCCATCTGTTCTTGGGTAACGACGTTTTGCAGCAAGGCCAGCATGTCGACGGAGTGTTCATTGATCAGCCAGTCGGCATGAAGGGTTTCCGGATTGATTCGTCCGCCCGACAAATGGGAGCCGAGCAGTAAAAAAGCATCGGTGAGAATCAGATCAAAATCGGCCCACTGGACCGCTTCGGATTCATCCGGCGGAAAGAGCTGGGCGGACAATTGGGCCAACATGTGGTCAAGGGCGGCCAGATGGTAGTCTGCGGGGGGCAGGCCTTCCCTGTCGGATTGCCGGATGAATTGCATCAGGGTATCAACGGTGGGGCGCAAACCGTTTTGATCAAACCAGACCGGATCATACCTGCGATTCCGATAAAAAACCGGGATGACCTGCAAACCGCAGATGGGCTCTCCCAGGCATACATATCCACGTCGGCTGATTTCAGTTTGCACCTGCAGTTCAATCCGGGCCCGCACCTTGGCGAAAAAATCCTGACCGGCCAAAACGGCCTGGGGAAACACCCATAGCAGGAGCATGTAAACGGTAAGTTTTCTTATCAT
>JBFFHG010000725.1:0-3003 GCA_041557055.1 Desulfosarcinaceae bacterium | reverse complement strand
TTTCATGCCTTTAAGGATGGCCAGGTTGCACAGGGCCACGCCGTCCACGTAAATATAGGCTTCCGGGGTGTCGGCAATATCATCGTGCACGGCTTCCCAGGCATGGGATTTGAGTTGCACTTGCATGCTGGTCTCGAACAAATCAGGATTTTTTTCCAGTACGGCCCGCACCATGCGGCAGCGATGGAAAAAGTTACGGTGAAAGCGGTTCTTGGTGGGCTCGCCCTTTTTGGCAAACCATATTTCCGTGGCACGGGCATGTTCCAAGGCCTTGGTGTCGTCGCCAAGAAAGATGTATTTTAAGGCGTGCATGTAGTTGGCCACCAGGCTTTGGGAGTGCCTGGGGTTGCCTGCTTCATCGATCTCGTCTGAAGGGATTTGCGCCCACTGCGCCAGTCGACGGCCTATCTCGAAATCACCGGCCAGAAGAGCAGAGTGGAAGCCGTCGATGGCTAACGTTATGCTAACCCAAACCAAATCAGCCTTTTCCCCGAGATATTTAGGATGGCTTTCATCATAGGCCATGCGGAAGCTTGTTTCGATGCATTCTGCGGATTTGCTGAAAGCCTGACGCACTTCTGCTATAGCATCATTGCGAAGGAATTTGGCAAGGCCAAGATAAAGATGATCACTTGCAAGCCCCATATATGTCGATTGTTTAGCTTCTCCACGACTAATTATCTGTTGACGTTTTTGTATATCTTGGGTATCGATTTCAACCCAACCATTTACCTCTTCGGCCCATTCTTTATCATCCGAATACTTCATGACTTTATCTTAATCCTTATAGGCGTTGAAATTATCGATTTGCTCAACAATCTTTCCCTTTGAATCACGTCGAAATACCTTAACCTCGCCGGTTTCGATATTCGTATGAGTTGATTGTAAGATCTTTTCGCCATCTAAATCTTTGATGGTTTGCCAAAGATTTATTTCATCCCTATTATATGGTCCCCCAATACGATTTGATGGTTTGTCGATCTTTCCAACTTTATGCCGCATCTTGTTAGCCCGCGTAGCATTATTTTTCTTTGACAACTGTTTTTGTCCCGCCGCATTGGTCGGAAGCTGCGTACTATCGTTAACCGATCCCTTAAACTCGGTCTCCACCAGATTGCCATCAACATCCCGCCCCATATGGTCCGGCCCGTGGTAACGGTTAACAAAGCCTTCCTCAGGTGTGATACCCTGCCGTGTCAGCGCTTTTTGCCCGCCGATCTCCCCCATGGCTTCGGTCAGTACGTTATTGTCCGCCGGGGTGAGTTTCTTGCCGGACTCGGCTTTTTTCAAAATGGCCATAACCCTTGTGCGCACCGGCTCGCTGAGTGTGTCAAGTTTATCCCATAGCAGCCCGATACCTTTTTTTCCAATCTTTAATGCCTTGCCAAAAATCAGATCAGTGGCGATACCCACAACGGCCATCCCGGGAGTTTCCGGCACATCGTCAAGCATGGTCGATCCGATGGCGTCTATATAGGCGGCGACATAGTGGCCTTCGCTGTATTTTTGGGTTCCACGTTCGTCAAGGTGGTTTTTGAGCCGGCGTTTGTTGCGCTGAACGAAATTTTCCGGCAGCTTGCTGCTGTGGTAGGCGCTCGAAAATTCTTTTCTGCGATTGCAGTGCAGTCAGCAATGCTTGGGCGATTAAAGATAAAGAAATTACCGTGAAAGAGCCAGGGCTGGGTTTGTTATCAGCGCCGGCTCGTTGGTATGAAAATTAATCCCCGATCAATAATCCTTCCGGGATCACACCGGCCTCAAAGTCGATTTTCATGCCTTTAAGGATGGCCAGGTTGCACAGGGCCACGCCGTCCACGTAAATATAGGCTTCCGGGGTGTCGGCAATGTCATCGTGCACGGCTTCCCAGGCATGGGACTTGAGTTGTACCTCCATGCTGGCCTCAAACAAATCAGGATTTTTTTCCAGTACGGCCCGCACCATGCGGCAGCGATGGAAAAAATTGCGGTGAAAACGGTTCTTGGTGGGCTCGCCCTTTTTGGCAAACCATATTTCCGTGGCACGGGCATGTTCCAGGGCCTTGGTGTCATCGCCAAGGAAGATGTATTTTAAGGCGTACATGTAATTGGCGATAAGGTTTGAGCTATTGCGCGGATTGGCGATTTCCTGTTGCCAACGCGGGGTGATGCGCACCCATTGGGCCAAGCGGTGGCCTGTCTCAAAATCGCCTGCAATCAAAGCTGCATGGAAGCCATCGATGGCATCTGTCATACTGACTTCGGCAGAATCAAATTTTTCACCAAGATAGCCAGAATGGCCTTCATCATAGGCCATGCGGAAGCTGATTTCGATGCATTCAGCGGATTTACTGAAAGCCTGACGTACTTCTGCTATGGCATCATTGCGAAGATATTTTGATAAGCCGAGATTAAGATGGTCATCGGCAAGCCCCGTATATGTCGATTGTTTAGCGTCCCCACGGCTGATAATCAGCTGTCTCTTCTCTATGTCTTGTTTGTCGATTTCAATCCATCCGTTCACTTCTTCAGACCATTCATTGGAAGGTATCGCACCCATATCTTTTAATCCTTATAGACGTTGAAATTATCAATTTGTTCTGTAATAAATCCTTCAGAATCACGATTAAAGACTCTAACCTCGCCGGTATCAACGTTAGTATGGGTGGACATAAGATTTTTTTCGCCATCTAAATCTTTAATGAGTTGCCAAAGATCTATTTCGTTCTGAAGATATGGCCCACCAATACGGTTTGACGGTTTGTTGATCTTTCCAACCTTGCGGCTCATTTTTCTGCCCCGCTTAGCATTATTTTTTTTGGACAACTGCTTCTGCCCCTTTGTATTCGTCGGAAGCTGCGTACTATCGTTAACCGATCCCTTAAACTCGGTCTCCACCAGATTGCCATCAACATCCCGCCCCATGTGGTCCGGGCCGTGATAGCGGTTAACAAAGCCTTCCTCAGGTGTGATACCCTGCCGTGTCAGCGCTTTTTGCCCGCCGATCTCCCCCATGGCTTCGGTCAG
>JBFFHG010000724.1:0-3007 GCA_041557055.1 Desulfosarcinaceae bacterium | reverse complement strand
GTGGCGCAAAGAAGCACTTGAAATGATCAGGGAACTTGCGTCGTTTGTTTCGACATTCGAGAAAAAATCGGTTATCAACAAGATCTTCCTGCTTTTGAATGTGCTGCCGAAATCCAGTAACCGGGCGCGGACCTTGAATGCTTTTCTCTACAATTTGGCCAAAGGGCATGGTATTGTCAACCGCCCTTACATGGCCAGGGAATTTTCCAACTTTCTGCGCTTTCGTCCCGAAGTGATGCTTAAAAACAATACTGACCCCAGGATTGCATAAAAGTGATCTCCAAGGAGGCAACCCCGTGAAAATACTGGCGCCCACCAATAGTGTCGATGAAGCTGTTCAACTCATTGAAGCCGGATGTGAGGAACTCTATGTCGGCGTCATGTCCCGACGCTGGCTTGAAAACTACCACAACAGCGCATCCGCCAACCGCCGCGAATGGAGTTCGGCGAATCTGGACGGGTTTGACGAACTGGCGCAACTGGTGGCCGCGGCCCATAAAAGGGAGATACCGGTCTACCTGACGTTGAATGCCATGTATACGGACGGCCAGTACGATATTATTGAAAAGGAGCTGCATGAAGCCGCAGATGCCGGTATCGATGCAGCGATTGTGGCTGATTTGGGTCTGTTGCACCTTATCCGCGAAAAAAAGATGCCGTTCGATATCCACATCAGTACGGGCGGCACCAGCTTCAATGCCCAAACCGTTGAATTTTACAAACAGCAGGGGGCGCAACGCGTCATTTTGCCCAGACAGCTTAGACGCCAGGAGATTATCCATATCTCCGAGAGCGCGGGGGATATGGAGCTTGAAATCTTTATGCTCAACAGCCCATGCCGGAACATCGACGGGTATTGCAGCTTTTCCCACGGACTGCGGTCCAATATCAGCAAAAATGATAAACGCCCCCATTTTTTTGAAAATCTGACGGCAGCGGTTGGCAGGAATATGCACAAGCTGCCCGGACCGATTCGGTACAGCAATTTTTTTCGGGAATTTTTCGCGTCGGACAACGGCTGCGGCCTCAACTATTCCATTGAGATCAGAAACGGCGGCGATACGGACAGAAATCGCCGGAAAAGAATTAAACATAATATCGGCAGGCACTTTATCAGCTTTCATGGCCGAACCGCCTGCGCCGCCTGCAGTCTGTTCAATTTTCAAGGTTACCATCTGAATAGTTTGAAAATCGTGGGCCGGGACCGTTCAACAGAAAAAAAAATCAAGGATGTGACTTTTCTGAAACGCGTTCGTGAGGCATGCGGCGCCCATGAGAATCGCGAAACCTTCAGTGCGGCGGTACAAAATATATACAAAGAAATCTATAAGGCCGACTGTATGAAACAGTGCTATTTTTATGAGGAGACCGATTAATGGAGCATGTGAGATTTATCCGCGATTTGGAAGCTGTGCCCTGGGAGGAAGATTTTACGCGCGTTTATTACGGGGAAGAATTTTGCGATCGTAAATTGCCGTCCGCACGCCTGGTGAGCGAAGCATATCAGGCGGCCCGGGATCATGCAAAATTATTCACATTGGTGTTGCCCCATATCACCCAGACCTATCTGGCCGCACTTGATCTGCTGTTGCGGGAATTGGCGTCGGCCGACCTTTCCATGGAGATCATTTTCAATGATTGGGGGACATTTGATCTGATCCGCAGGCATGCCTGTTTCACGCCGGTGCTGGGGCGCCTGCTCAATAAACAACGCCGTGATCCCAGACTTTGCAATATGGCCGACAAATTCAATACCGCCAGCATCTCTTTTTTCCGCCAATCCAATATCGACAGCCGCCATTATCAACATTTCCTGAATAAATGCGGCGTATCGCGCATTGAGTTCGATAACATTCTGATCGGATTGGAGCGTGACAGCGCCATTGCCGGTTCAATATACTATCCTTACGGTTTTATCTCGACCACCCGCTATTGCCAAACAGCCCAGTGTGAAAAGGTGCAAACATACTATAATTGGATAAAGACCTGCCGCAGAGAATGCGAAAAATATGAATTTGAACTGGGCCATCCCACAATACCGGGGAAAATGTTTCTCAAAGGAAACAGTATGTTTTTCTTTAATCAGGTCTTGCCGGAAAATCTCGGTGAACTGAACATCAACCGGATCGTATACCTTCCCCATTTGTAGACAAGAAGCTGTTTCCAGGTGAGGCCGGTATCTGTTTGGAATCTGCCGAATGCATGTTAATGTATTGAATTGTTAACTGTTTATTTGTTCTATGGCAGGGGCGGGGCGGCCGAAAAGCATCCGGAGACCCTGAAAAACCTTGCACTTTTCTTCCGGAAAAAATATACAGACACCATATGAAAACGTCAGTTTGCCCGATTTTGATCAACGCCCCCATAAAGGGGTTTTATACCGTCAACCGGCAACTTTTGAATCCTTTTCAAGGGGTTCTTGAATTTTTTTTCTTAAAGTACAATGGCTTGTAGCGATTCAAGAAACGCCGGTTAAAATGCGTTGAGGTTACACATGACAGAAAATGCACCGTTTAGAGTACTTCCCGAATATCGCCTTTATTCGAATTTTCCATGGCAGATATGGATGGTCGGTTGGATCGCGCTTTATAAGTCTATTTCATGGCTTATCATCAGTCCGGATATTGAAAATGCACTGCTTGGATATAAATATATAATATTGGCAATACCATATATGGTGTTGGGCAGCGGGATACTGAATCTCAGATCCTGGGCGGTTTGGGGCATTCTATTTGTTTCCGTTTTGAATATACTCTTTTATCTGGTTTTTCCCGACAGCATTTCGCTGTTTTTTATGAAAGAGTTTTACGGGGAAAGCAGTTTTGCCGATTTTTTTTGGACCGGCATTTTCTGCGCCGCTCTCATTGACGGCCCCTTGGGGGATTTGGCAATCCTTTTGATGTTTCCCATTTTAAAAAAACACAAGGGTCAAAGCGGTCAGTTCAATTATTGATGGCTTGTATAACACGCCCCATTTGTATGATTTAACACCCCCCCCTAATCGGCG
>JBFFHG010000723.1:0-3007 GCA_041557055.1 Desulfosarcinaceae bacterium | reverse complement strand
GCTTTTTTTTTATTCGTCAAACCGGATACCCATGAACGGCGCGTAACAGCAGGAAACTGATTTATTTGACCATTCAACCAAGCTTGAGTTTATCCAACGCCTCTTTGGCCGCTAAAAATTTCTCCGTGGTGATACGCAGCCGCTTGGCCAGTACCTCGGCAAACCCTCTGAAAATAACATATCGGAAAACAAAGCGATTCTCGTTGGGCAAACCATCCACAGTGGAAATATCGATTTTTAAGCAGGTGGATTCATCCAACGCATAGACCGATACGCTAAGCTCACCACTGCCCATACCGCCCACCTCGCCGAACACATCCCCTGTACGCTGCAGAACAGCCAGTTCATTGCCGGCTTTAACAATTCTGACGCGGCCGGATATGAGATAATAGATCCAGCCATCATAACTGCTCTCATTCACGATCAACTCGCCGGGATTGTAACGAACAATTTTGCTGATTCTCAGCAGCTCCTTAAGATCCTTTTCATCAAAAGACTCAAGAGCCGGCATGGTTTTGATCTTCTCAATGATATCAAAACTATCTTTTAATTTGCCTGTGGTAGGCATATTGGGGGTCTCCTTGCACGTCATGGCTTCGAAAAATCCGAATATGCTCATATCATTCCTTTTTACCGCGAATCAACCACCAAACCCGCAATAGACGACATGAAGAATGATTTCAGATTCAATATCGGACGCACCACCATGAAACTTAACCAATGTTGTGTAAAAAATATGGTCAACCGCTGCCCATCATTTGGAATTCATTTTAGGTCCTTCATAATGGGGTATCAACCTGACAATCGCCCCCTTTGATGATATCCTGGATTGCCGGACAGCTCGCGCGATTACCCTTGACAAATGGCTTGCAGCCTAATAATTATACGTCTTTAATACATTTTAGACTACCTATGCCAGCAAGGCAGATATGCCCCAACGATACCAATTTTATATTGAAAGGAGATCAACACATGGCACAACTTATTCCTCCCCATGGTGGAAAAGGCTTAACCGTTTGTTTGCTCGAAGGCGCTGAGCGGGAAGCAGAACTCAAAAAAGCCCAGGGATTGAAAAAAGTCAACATCTCCCCCCGCGTAAAAGGCGACTTGATCATGATCGGCATCGGCGGGTTCAGCCCCCTGACCGGTTTCATGACCAAAGCCGACTGGAAGGGCGTCTGTGAAAACTTTCTGTTGGCTGACGGCACCTTCTGGCCGGTTCCGGTGTGTCTGGATATAACCAAGGAAGATGCGGCCGGAATCAACAACGGTGAGGAGATCGCGTTGTATGATCCCGAGGGCGATGAAATCATGGCCACCATGAAGGTCACCGAAAAATTCGAGATGACCGATGCCGACAAAACGTGGGAGTGCGAAAAAATATTCATGGGCGAAGGAACCCCCACGGCTGAAGAGTTCTGGAAAATCGCCAAAGATGACCATCCCGGCGTTCAGATGGTTATGAATCAAGGCCCTGTTAACCTGGCCGGACCGGTCAAAGTTCTCAGTGAAGGCGAATACCCCACCCGTTACGCCGGCGTCTATCACCGCCCGGCCGAGTCCAGAAAAATATTTGAGGAACGCGGATGGAGCGACGTGGCCGCCCTTCAGTTGCGCAACCCCATGCACCGCTCCCATGAATACCTGTGCAAGATTGCCGTGGAAGTTTGCGACGGCGTTTACATTCACTCCCTGGTGGGCAATCTGAAACCCGGCGACATCCCTGCCAGCGTCCGGGTGAAATGCATCGACGCCCTGGTGAAAAATTACTTTGTGGATAAAAACGTCGTGCAGGGGGGCTATCCCCTGGATATGCGTTATGCCGGGCCGCGCGAAGGCTTGCTGCATGCCGCCTTCCGCCAGAACTACGGCTGCTCCAAAATGATCATCGGCCGTGACCATGCCGGCGTGGGCGATTTCTACGGCATGTTCGAAGCCCAAACCATTTTCGACAAAATCCCGACGCCCGAAGGTGGCAAAGCCCTGCTCTGCCAGCCCCTGAAAATTGACTGGACCTTCTACTGCTACAAATGCGACGGAATGGCCTCCCTGCGGACCTGTCCGCACGCCAAAGAAGATCGCGTTCTGCTCTCCGGCACCATGCTGCGCAAAATGCTCAGTGAAGGCGGCACACTGCCCGATCACTTTGGCCGTGACGAAGTCGTGGCCATTTTACGCGAATACTATGAGAACCTCACCGAGAAGGTGGAAATCAAGACCCACAAGGCTGCCACAGGTAATTAAACATTTTATATATTGTTAGGCTTTTAATCGCAAAAGGGGAGATGCGCCAAGCGCACCTCCCCTTTTTTTGCGACCATCGCGTCCGGCCCGTGAGCCCGTTGACGCCTTGACCCATTCGGGTTTTGTTCCCACCAATGTCAACCTAAAAGCAGCAACAGGAATGTATCATCAGGCGGTATAGCACTAAGATGGCCTCTGTAGCCGTTTTATACCCGGAAGGGTGCCGCCCGCGTGACGTGACAGACCTCGGATGGTTGTGGATTTTCCCGATCCGATCTCACCGGTAATCAGATAGACGGCACCAAGCGCAGTGGCATATTCGAATCGATTTTTGACGCCGTATAGCTGCGCTGTTTGCGAAATCCCGGATACGCCGGCACTGTGGATTTATAATTCATCTACACTGTGTATAAACCTGGCCGGCACGCCACCTGCAAGTGTATTGGGTTTGACATCCGTTGTCACCACGGCCCCTGCAGCCACAACCGCACCGCGACCTATCGTTACGCCTTGAGTAATAATAGCACCGCCTCCAATCCAGACATCATCTTTGACCATTATGGGTTTTGTCGATATGCCTCTGCCTTTTCCTTCTATATATTTAAGGCCATGGCTGACAGTTTCAAACATAACACGCGGACCCACCAGCACATTTTCTCCGATTACGACCTTGCTATAAGGCACTCCGAACCGAATCCCGGTATTGAGAAAAGTATTTTTCCCAATTTCTATATTTTTTGCACCGCCAATCGGTTGAATTGTC
>JBFFHG010000722.1:0-3008 GCA_041557055.1 Desulfosarcinaceae bacterium | reverse complement strand
TTGGAAGTTTTGCTTGCTGCTTTCAGCCATAGTTGTAGTATTCACTGTTTGGATAGATTACTCGCACCTTGTTGAGGCTTATGGCAGTGGGCCACCCTACTATGGACGTAGTACAAATATGGATAAATGGGAAAGCCCCATATCTTTCTTGGTTATTATAAATTTGGCTTCAATTATATGTACAGCTGCTTTTGTAAAATTAGGCTTTTTGCTTAAACGCAAAGGAAAAAATTGCCTCTAACCTTCATTTAAGAGGGACCGGGAAAGCCGTGCCAATTCTGTGAGGTATTTTATAGTCGAGATTTTAGGCTTTTTAGTTTGCTTTGGGTCATCGTTTCCCGGCCCCTTAATTCGGCGATAATTGTAATGATCTTTTCGGAAGAAAGTAATGCATAAGTTGCAAATCAATTGTTTTATGGACTTTTAATAATTGTACCGAACATGGCACTGCAGCAGACAGCCAGGGCCGTGGCATTTTCGGCAAACCGAAGGTGAATTGGAATTTATCTCAATATTCAACATCAGTGGAAACCCTGGTTGCTGCTGAGTTTGACGTTACTTCTATCTGATGAAACAGGGGTTGTGTCACTCATAAAAGTGAATCAATTGCGATGGCGGAACTAAAACAATACATACAACTTTCCATATTCGACCGGTTGAATGACGATGCCGATTTGGGTATTCTCGGCGGGCGTATCAATGATATTGACATCGTCCGGCGGGCGGTATTGCGGGATGTTGAAAATCTGCTGAACACGCGACGCAACATTATCACTCCGGCCCCAAGTTTTCGCTACCTCAACGCGTCCATGTATGTATACGGCCTTGACGATTTTATATCAAAAAATCCAAAAAGTCCGGAGGTGCGCAAGGCTTTGAAAACCAGTATTGAAGAGACCATCGCCAAGTTCGAACCGCGTCTGGTCAAGGTCGGCGTGGAATTCAATACGGAAGACGGAAACGAACAAAATCTTTGCTTTGCCGTCCGGGCCACCCTGCACGCCGATCCTGTTCACGAACCGATCTACTTTGATACCTGGTTTTCGGTCAATAGAGGTGAATATCGAATTGATAATGTGAAATAGCGCAAAGATGGGGCCATCTATTCCATTGCGCGAAAGGAGTGAGCCATGCCCCTTGATAAAAGGAGAGACAGAAGAAGGAAAGAGAGGTCATCAAAAACCGGTCTGCCTGATGAGATTGAGTGGGAGTTGATGATCGTTGAGCTTTTGGCAATACTCATCGGCATAAAGCAGCATTGATAAGGTGCTGTAAAAAAGAGAGGGACGACAATGGATGATCCGTTACTGCACTACTATGAGCGCGAGCTGACCTTCATACGTGAATCCGGCGCTGAGTTCGCCCGCAAATATCCGAAAATTGCCGGCCGGTTGCTGCTTGAGCCGGACAGGTGCGAAGATCCTCACACAGAGAGGCTCCTGGAGGCCTTTGCTTTTTTGACCGGCCGGGTGCAAAAAAAGCTCGATGATACTTTTCCGGAGCTGACCGAGTCGTTGCTGCAGATTGTCTATCCTCATTACACCCGGCCCCTGCCTTCCATGACCACGGTTAAATTTTTGCCGCTGCTTCGCAACATGCCGCCCAGCGGTCATCGCATTCCCATGGGCACGCGGCTTTTTTCGCCGCCGGTCAAAGCGACCAAGCTGATCTTCACCACCACGCAGGATGTGCATTTGCTGCCTATCGAGATTGTTAATGCCGGCGTCACTTTTCCGCGCGACCCGACCAGCGGAGCGGTCAGCGGGGTTAAAATTGAAATAAGCAGCGGATCCAAGCTCAGACTGAATCAGATCGAGTGGCCGGAGAGCCTTCGGTTTTTCATCAATGGTCACCAGCAGCATGTCTTCAAGCTCTACGAGTTGATTATGAACAATTCCGTGCAGGTTGAAATCGTTTCATTTTCAGAAAACAACGGTGCCAAAAAACAGCGGGATCTTATGGTGTTATCGCCTGAGCACCTTCAGCCTAAGGGCTTTTCCCGGGAGGATGCCATGCTGCCATGGCCGGAGCCTTCCTATGACGGTATGCGGTTGCTCCACGAGTATTTTGCCTTTCCGGAGAAATTTTTATACTTTGATCTATCCGGCCTGAAGCCCCTGCAGCAGATGGCGGCGGATTCCTTTGAAATCAATATTTACATGGACAGCGCAGACGCCGAGGGCATGTTGATCAACCAGGATACTTTTTGCCTGTTCGCCACACCGACTGTCAACCTGTTCTCCCAGATCGCCATGCCGGTACGCGTGGAACACAAGAAGACCGATTATCCCATTTACCACGATCTCAATACCAAAAGCACCACCGAGGTGTTTACCGTCGAAAAGGTGGTTGGTGTGACTGAGAACAAGGATACCATCATTGAATACCAACCCTTTTATTCGGTGACCCATTTCGAGCAGCCGGAAGATCAAAACGCCTATTGGCATATTCACCGCCGCAAGTCCCCCCGCAAAGGCGACGACGGGCTGGACATGCTGCTCTCCTTTACGGATGCCGGGTTGACGGCCGCCCAGCCCGAGTGCAGCACCTTGACAGTGCATACCGTGTGTACCAACCGGGATTTGCCTGCCCGGCTGGTTCCCGGCGGTTTTGCCAGGGATTTTTTCTTGGAAAACGAATCCCCCATTGAGGGCGTCGCCTGTTTGATGAAGCCGACACCGGCCCGGCGGCCCAAACATGGCAGTCGGCTGCAATGGCGCTTGATTTCCCATTTGGCCCTCAACTATCTTTCGCTTGTCGATAAGAACGGCCAAGGCCTGAAGGAACTTCTCAAATTGTACGATATCCATGATTCAGCGGTGACCCGCCAGCAAATTGACGGACTTGAGGCGGTGGATTACCGCCATGTCACCATGCGGATCGGCCGTTCTTTTTGCCGGGGGGTGGAGATTGTGCTTCTCTTTAATGAAGATAAATACGTGGGCTCCAGTGTCTACTTGTTTTCATCTGTCCTGGAGCGGTTTCTGGCCCAATACGTGTCCGTCAAC
>JBFFHG010000721.1:0-3015 GCA_041557055.1 Desulfosarcinaceae bacterium | reverse complement strand
TCGGTTGAATAACCAAACAATTGTTCAGCAGCTTCATTGCAATATGTTATTTTAAATTCTATATCAGTGACAATGATCGCATCTGTTACCTGATCGGCAATTCTGCTCAGGAATGCCAGTCTTTTTTCTGTCTTCTTGCGTTCAGTAATGTCCCTTATGATACCGATAAATCCTGTGGCCTCTCCCGGAATCGGCGCCATAATGACTTGGCCGATCTGAATCGCCATAAACACCAGGGGCGCGCTGCGGCCGAAGGAAGCAACATAGGCTGTGACCCGTTCACGGTCTATCAGCAACGCGTATGCTTCACTGAGGCTTCGCAGCAGCGGGTCACGAAACCAATAGATAAGGATGAAAGCGACACATAAGCCCCCGATCATCCACGGCCAAAGGTGGAAAAATGTTTTTTTCAGATGCGTGGACTTGTCGTTGGCCAAACCTGTTCTCGCTATCGATCTTTAAGCGTCCTGCGCCATCCGATTCTTTTGCAGAAAGTTGCGTTCCGGTCAAAAAAGACTATTTGTCGCTCAATGCGGCAACCCCCGGCAATACTTTCCCTTCCAGAAATTCCAGGGAGGCCCCTCCCCCGGTAGAGATATGCGAAATACGTGTTGCAACCCCCGCTTTTTCGGCAGCCGCCGCCGAGTCGCCGCCGCCAATGACGGTAACAGCCCCCTGATCGGTCAATTGGGCCAGCAACCTTGCAATATCAAAGGTCCCCTTGGCAGTTGCATCGATCTCAAATACGCCCATGGGCCCGTTCCATACAACTGTTTTGGCGTCGGCCAGGGTCGCCTCAAAAGCAATGATCGTCTCCGGACCGATATCCAGGCCGGCCACGTTATCCGGAATTGCGTCAACCGGCAGGCATGTCAAAGGTCCTGCCGTTCCGGCCTCGAAATCAAAGTTCTCTGCGGCCATGCTGTCCACCGGCAGGATTATCTTTCCTGCGGCCGCGGCCAGCAGCTCTTTGGCCAGGTCGATCTTGTCTTCTTCCAGCAGACTGCGCCCCACCGGCAATCCTTGAGCCTTCAAAAAAGTATAGGCCATCCCCCCGCCAATGAGCAGACGGTCCACTTTGGGCAACAAGTGTTGAATGACATCGATTTTACCTGAAATCTTGGCGCCGCCCAGGATGGCCACAAATGGATGTTGGGGGCTGCTTAATAAATCCCCTATATACTCAAGCTCTTTCATCATCAGATAACCGGCCGCGGCAGGCTTGATAAACCGGGTGACGCCCTGGGTGGACGCATGCGCTCGGTGGGCCGTGCCAAATGCGTCGTTGACATACACCTGCCCAAGAGCCGCCAAAGCTTTGGCAAAGCCCTCGTCATTTTGGGTCTCGGCGGCGTGGAAACGCAAATTTTCCAAAAGCAGCACCTGGCCGGAGCCAAGCCGTGCCGACGCTTCCAAGGTCCGATCTCCAATGCAATCTTCACAAAAGCCTACCGGCTGGCCCAAAAGCCGGGATAGAGCTTCCGCGCAGGGTTTCAACGACATCTCGGGGCGACGCTGCCCTTTGGGCCGGCCCAAATGGGACATCAGAATTAACTTGCCCCCTTTTTCAAGAATATATCGAATGGTGGGTAATGCGGCTCGAATCCGTTTATCATTGGATACACGGCCCTCTTTAACAGGTACATTGAAATCGACTCGCATCAGTACCCGTTGGTCCTTTACCGAAATGTCTTCAACCGTCATCTTGCGCATATGTCGTCACTCCAAAATTTGATAATGATAAGGGTTAATGATATGGGCCTGAGGGGCTGAAAAAAAAGCGGCGTTGCCATCAATTGCCGGTTGAGCGTTTGCGTTTCAACCGATCAATACTCTTTTTCCGGGACCAGCGCTGAAAAAAACCGATCACGCCGCCCCTATAGGCCCGGTCGATCATCTCTTCACGCACCTTGAAACCACAGGATCTTCCAATGGCCTCGCGCAAACACTCTGTTTTGCGGAGACACTGCAAACAGGCGATGGGCGTTGCTCGAAGGCCGTCGGCCCGTAAAGGGAAGACTGTGCTCAGATCACCAAAACAGGGGGGCGTATTTCCATCACCGTCACGCTTCATCCAGTTCACTCTTCAAGTCCCGCGTCATCAATTGATGCAGGGCGACCTTGGGTGCAAGATCTTCATGCAAAATATGGTAAATGGCATGGGATATGGGCATCTCCACGCCCAGGCGACGGGAGAGGCTGTAGACCGAGCGGGCCGTCTTGACCCCCTCGGCGACCATGCGCATATCAGCCAGGACCTCTTTGAGCGTCATTCCCTGACCGATTTTCTTGCCAACCGTATGATTGCGGCTCAAATCACCAGTGCAGGTTAACACCAGATCGCCGATGCCGGCCAATCCGGTAAAAGTACGCGGATGGGCGCCCATGGCCAATCCCAGTCGTCGAATCTCTGTCATCCCGCGGGTAATCAAGGCGGCTCGCGTGTTGAGTCCCAGGCCCATTCCGTCGGCGATGCCGGCGGCAATGGCGATAACATTCTTCACCGAGCCGCCCAGTTCAACGCCGATGACATCATCATGGGTATACACACGAAAATCCGGCGTGGCAAACACCAATTGAACGTTCTGGGCGCAATCAGGCGCCTTGGACGCCACGGTCACCACGGTGGGCAGTCCCTGGGCGACCTCCTTCGCAAAACTGGGACCTGACAGAACAGCAAAGCGGTGATCTTCAATACCGCCCAAAGCGTCGTTAATTACACCGGCCATGGTCAACTGAGTTTCGTTCTCAATCCCCTTGCTGGCTGAAACCAAAATGGTATGGGATCCTATATGACCAGCCATCTGTTCAATGACGTGACGCACAAAATGGGACGGCACCACGACCAATAGCAGGTCTTTACCGGTTACCACCTTGATCAAATCATTGGTCGGCCTCAAATTTTCTGACAAAAGAATATTCGGCAGAAAAACGGTGTTTTCCCTGCTCTCTCGAAGCATCCGGCAAAGATCTTCCTCAAACACCCACCAATCCACCCCATATCCCTTGACTGCC
>JBFFHG010000720.1:0-3018 GCA_041557055.1 Desulfosarcinaceae bacterium | reverse complement strand
GTTGTGCGAAAAATTTTATCCTCGGAATATCAACCATATGCCTGCGGTAAAATTTTTCGCACGCCTTGATCTCGACTAAATTTACCTATTTCTGGATGGACACTGATATGGTTGACAGTTGTCAAGAAGAAAAAACGATTCCTGCCACCTGTTTTTCAGCGGTCCATGCTGTGACTATATTCCAAGGCACCCGAAGGGGCACAGCCAGTGGTGCGACGGTTGATCACTCTGATATTCGCGGGTTGGGTACCGCATGACTTGGCTTCGTCGCGGAGCTGCCTCTCTCTATTGACGGGAGTTCGGCCCAATAGGCCTATCCATTAGTGTCCCCGAGGATTCTCCAGACCGTGGTTGCGCCCCTGTGGCTGCCTTGGATGGTTTTGCTGTTGTCGTTTTGCTTTCTCCGTTAGGGGTTAATCGTTCTTTGATATTTTATTCCTACGAGGTGGTCTGCACCTCGACTTGATTGGCAATTGCCCAGATGAAGGCACACAGCTCGCGGGCTATAGCGGTTACAACGACTTGTCGCGTTTTCTCCCTTGGCCCACAGATGTCGGTAGCGTGCACAAAGCCGCAGTTGGGCTTTCCATGCGATGTCTCGGATATGCTGCGGCAGATCTTGCTGGCGTTTGAGCAGCTCCCTGGTCACTCGTGCTCTGAACCGGTAGGTCCATGCCGATTCCACCAGCATGCGGCGCACATGGCCGTTGCCGGCCTTGGTGATTGACCCACGCCGGGTTTTTTGACCGCTGGAGTGCTCTGACGGTACCAGACCCAGGTAACTCATCAACTCCACGGGACTGTCAAATCGCTTAAGGTCGCCAAGTTCGGCAACGGTTGTAGAGGCTACGATCAGTGAGACGCCGCGCAGACTCTGAAGTGCGTACACAACTGGCGCCAATCGCCACGCGGGCAGTAACTGCCGGATCTGATCGGTTAGCCGTTGAACCCGGTCTTTGCACTGATTGACAGTATCGATGTATTCTTGGAAGACAACCTGTTGGGAGCGATGGGTCATCTTGATATCGGCAAGCCAGTTCATGTGGGCTTTGCTCCACAATGATGAACCTGTGTAGCGGTGCCCGCTTCGGAGTAAAAAAGCCAACAGACGTTGCTTGCTTTTTTTCTCGTCGCTTTTGGCATCTTCCCTTGCCCTGGTCAGATCACGCATGGCCTCATCTTCGGCCTGGGGAACGTAAACGGGGCTCAGTTCCCCGGATCGATGCAGGCGGGCAAGCATCAGCGCATCCCGGCGATCGTTTTTAATCCGGTTGCCGCTCTGCTTGGGTACTCTCGATGGCGCGACCACCGCGCATTCATGGCCTTGGCCGCTGAGGTGCCGGTAGATCTGATAACCGCAGGGGCCGGCTTCGTAAACAAAATTGAGTTGGCGCCCTTTGCCCTTGCTGGTTAGCTTTTGCACGACCTTGTCCAGTGCAGACAGGCTACCGTCAATTTTTCCATAGTGCAGTACCTGACCTTTGCGGCCATCTTTGGCAATGGCAATATCAATGGAATTTTTATGCACGTCCATACCGATAAATATGCTATCATGTTTCATGGCCTGCCTCCTTGCTTTTGGCTCTGTGTTGGGTTGAAGGTAAACAACATCCAGCATAACCCACGTTTGCAAGGATGGCAGGTCTTTTCACTATTTTTGCCTTGCTGAGGCAATCAGCGAAAAATCATCATGGGCGAGAATGGGCCCCGAAAATTGCTCGTCGGAGCCTATGATGATTTTTCGCGGGTTAACAGCACCAGCAGCTGTATAACCAAAATAAACTGTCAACCATTATGTCTAGTTCGTTCATTTTTTCTGCATACGCTTTAATAACATCGATTGTACTTTGATCCACATCATATACGGAATACCATCCTTGATGTTCATGTGGCGGATCCCCTATAAAATCATCCCCTGGTTGCCAAATGGCTTCCGGCGCATAAGGCCTGCCTTCTCCGGCCCAGGCCCAGAAATTGGCGCCTACCAAACAATTCTTAGCTTTTGCAGCTTCAAACACCAAATTAAAAATATATTGATAATATTCATCTCTATAGCTTGTTTCTGAGTTGTAATCAAAGCTTCTGTTGTCCCTGGCTATACCGAATTCTTCAAGAACAAGGGGTTTGTTCAACATATTAGCCATATTTATATGTTTCTTAATATAATCACCGACATTTATTAAGGCATCTTCAAAAGTATCTTCCGGATTTTCAGGATCATACCACATCCAGTTTTCAATCCATATATGAAAAGTCAAATAATCAATTGTATCTAATTTATGCGCTTTTTTAAAATTAGACTTCCCATTACCAATAGTGCCTTCGCTTCCTGTCGTAACAAGATGGTTGGAATCAAATTCTTTTATGAGAGAGGATGTATTCTCAACCCAATCGAGGTACGCCTCGCTTTCATTCACCGAGCGAGGCTCATTAGCCAATTCCCACGTCATTATTGCAGGATCATCTTTATAGTTAATTCCATTGGATGTGTTTTTTCGATTAACAATCATTTCTATATAGTCATTATAGTATTCTTTTGCTTCTTCATCATTATAGAAATCATCTGTAAATTCCTGATATTCCTCCCAGCTTCCACCTTCCGCCGGTGGTGGATAAGGAATTTCCCGATTCGTACTCCATGAAAGATATTGCGCCATCCCCCCAGACCAAGGCCAGAAATTGCTTAACACAACCACTGCATACATATTCCTTTTTTTCATTTCATCTAACAGAAAATCCAGACCTTCCAATAATTGTTCATTATATTCTCCTGGCGATTCCTGTATTGCCGGCACGATTCTCCATGGCTCCGTGTTTGGACCTTCTGTGGCACCCATAATTCTCAAATTATTTACACCCATTGATTTTAAGCTATCAAGTTCACGAATTAATCTTTCTTTATCACCACTTTCGCCATTTGAACCAAGATTGGCACCGTACCAAAAGTTAGTACCTATAAAATTATATGGTTTACCTTCTAAAACAAATTCTCCCTCTCTTACTGTAATGAATTCAGAG
>JBFFHG010000719.1:0-3020 GCA_041557055.1 Desulfosarcinaceae bacterium | reverse complement strand
CTCGCGTACGGAGAAACCCACGGCGCCGGCGATCTGGTTGGGCACATTGGCGTCCAGCAGCAGTTCGACGATAAAGCAGCGCTCAATGATGTTTTCGTCGCCCAGGGCTTTTTTGGCCGCTTCGGCCACAACACGTTTGTAAGATTCACCGTTGATCATGATCTGCCATTTACCGGTACGTACCGGCTGAGCACCAGATTTCAGGGTACCCATGGTCTGACCTTTTTTGCCGTCCAGGTTCTTGCCCTCGGCTGATTTTTTCCAGACCGGCAGGCCCCACTCTTCGAACAGATAAACGGAATCATCCACGTGGCAGCCCAGGTCGAAAATCAGGTCTTCGCGGACCAGGCCCATCAGGTCGTTGCGAACCATGCGAACGTAGTCTTCGGGAGCATTTTCGCCGATGTAGGTATTGATGGCTGAAAGACCCTGAGCCACGGCGCCGGAGCGTTCCATGGCGGCTTTGTCGCACAGAAGAACGGTCTGTCCGTCGGTCATCCATTTTTTGATTTCAAAAGCGGTGCCGCAGGCAGCCATACCGCCACCAACAATCAGAATATCGACTTCTTTTTCGACAACTTCAGGATCACGTACGGCTTTGAGTTCACCCAAAGGTTTATTCGGAATTGCCATATTTTCCTCCTAAATAATTGTTTCGAATTTCAAAATTTCGATTAGTTAAGAGATCCGCCCTTACGCGAGTTTCGGCGTCGGAAGGGTTCTGCCGTCGGCTTCTTCAGTCGACAGCAGGCTGCTTTCCAGATCTTTGCCCTTCAAGCTTTCGTAAGCATTGGCGGCACCTTCGGGGGTGGTACGGATGGGGAACTTAAAGCGTTTGATCAGGCCGTTGCGGAACTTACAGGTCCACATGACATCTTCGGTACCCATCATCGGCATGATGGAGCTTCCCAGGGGCACGAAATCGGCATAGCCGCGAACTTCGATGGCCTGGGTGGGACAAATTTTTACGCAGGAAAAGCATTCCCAGCACTGATCCGGCTCTTGGTTGTAAGCCTTCATGGCGTCGGGGTCGAGGACCATCAGGTCGTTGGGGCAAATGTACATGCAAGCAGTCTTATCGCCACCCTTGCAACCGTCACATTTTTCCTGAATTACGAAACTTGGCATTTAATATACCTCCTAAAAGTTTGGTTATACCATTTTAACCAATAGACTCTCGAATTACGGTGCCGCCTATCCCTTTCTCACACCCCCCTTCCTCCTTCCTCTTATTATTGATGATCGTCTGAAACCTCATCCTTATCGGACTTTCAAGGTATCTGAAACCCTGTTGAAAACTGATTCCCTCCGCCATTCAAACGGTGCGGAGGCAAGTTGCTGAACGGAAGAAAAAGTCGTATAATTTCAATCATATATAAATAGAACAAGGTAGATTGAATACCACCCTGCCAACCCCTTGTCAATAATTTTCGGAGAACGCCCACAGCGAAAAAACAAAAAGAATCCATCTTAAAAATCGTTTTCTACATATTGGGAAACAGCCTGTTTTTTATTACAAGATATTGTGTTTGGTTGCGTGTTTTCCATATTTGGTCTAAAGAAAGCACGATTGTTTTAATCTTGAAATCAAAGGAACCGACCAAGCGTGAAAACATCCCGACTCATCCCCATTGACCCGCAAGAGACCTTCCGCTTTGCCTGTAATCGTCATGTCCCCTGCTTTAACCATTGTTGCCGGGATCTGAATCAGGCCCTGACGCCATATGACGTGTTGCGTTTGAAGAATCACCTGAACATCACCACCAAATCCTTTATCCATACCTACACCACCCTTCACACCGGCACAGCCACGGGTCTGCCGGTGGCTTCCCTGCGCTTTACCGGCAATGAAGGGAAAAACTGCCCCTTTGTCACACCTGACGGCTGCCGGGTCTATGCGGCCCGCCCGTCATCATGCCGCGCCTACCCTCTGGCCCGGGCCCTGCGCCGCACCCGCTCGGACGGCTGCATCAGCGAGCACTTCGCCATCATACAGGAACCCCACTGCAAGGGATTCGAGCAGCCCGGGCCCCGGATGTCCGTGGCCCAATGGATCCTCGATCAGGAATTGGACGCATACAATGAAATGAACGATATGCTGATGGACCTGATTGCCCTTAAAAATCAGGTGCGCCCCGGAGAGCTGTCACCCGAACACCGTCAGATGGTCCAAACAGCCTTTTACGACGTCGAAGCACTCACCCAAAAGGCCCTTGCCCGAGAGTTGCAGGGCATGGATCGAAATCACCTGAAACCTTTGCCAAATGAAGGTGATGATGAGAGCTGGCTGATTTGGGGGCTCGAATGGGTTAAACAAACGCTCTTTGGTGAAAGGAGCCGTTAATGAAGTTGAATGGCAAAGTCGCCCTGGTGCTGGGCAGCATCAAGGGCATCGGTAAAGCCATCGGTCTGAATCTGGCCCAGGCCGGCGCAAAGGTTGTTTATACCTACCACGATTGGCCGGAAAATCTCGCATCCTTGCAGGCGGAGGCTGCCGCCGCCGGCAGGGAGCATTGGATCGCGCCGGTCAACCTGCTGGACACGGCAGCGATCGATCAACTGGTTGAAAATATCCTCCAGCGCTTTGGGCGCCTCGATATCCTGATCAACAACATTGAGCGCGGCGGCTGGCCGGTGGTCCACGGCCCTTACACCACCGAACAGTGGGATCTGGAAATGACCACCACCTTAAGGGCCAAACAATGGATCTTCAACGCCGCCCTGCCCCATTTGAAGCGCTCGGGCGATGGCGTTGCCATCAACTTTTCCAGTATTGCCGGCATGGTGGGCCGCAGCGGCCCGGCCTCATACCTTTTTAATGAAGGCTACGCCGCAGCCAATCGAGGTGTTTCGCTGCTCACCGAAACCTGGGCCCGGCTGGGCGCACCGCAAGTCCGGGTCAATGAAATCATGCTGGGGATATTCGAAACCCGCCACGCCGGGGGAACCCGGGGATGGGGTCTGCTGACCGAAGATCAAAAAAGAGCCATCATCGACCACACCCTGTTGGAACGCATTGG
>JBFFHG010000718.1:0-3021 GCA_041557055.1 Desulfosarcinaceae bacterium | reverse complement strand
GCCGGCCCGCATCGCCGGCGGCCGGATTCTTTTCGACGACAAATCCCTGCTGGATCTACCCCGTTCTGAATTGCGCGCCCTGCGGGGCAAACGCATGGGCATGGTGTTTCAAGAGCCCATGACCTCCTTGAACCCGGTCTTTACCATCGGCGATCAGATCGGCGAAACGATTTTTGCCCACGAGCGCGCGACCGGCAATGAAGTCCGCAGCCGGACCATCCAACTGCTGGAGGATGTGGGCATCTCCGATCCTGAGAAACGCATGGCCGATTATCCCCATCAGCTCAGCGGCGGGCAGCGCCAGCGGGTGATGATCGCCATGGCGCTGGCCTGCGGGCCTGACCTGGTCATAGCCGATGAACCCACCACAGCCCTGGACGTCACCGTGCAGGCCCAGATTCTGACCCTGTTGCGGGACCTCAAACAACAAAAGCAGATGGCGATTCAATATATCACCCATGATTTGGGGGTCGTGGCCGCCATTGCCGACCGGGTCTATGTGATGTACGCCGGAATTATCGTCGAGCAGGGCACCACCGTCCAGATTTTCAACCGGCCGGGCCATCCTTATACCCGGGCCCTGCTGGCGGCCCTGCCCACCAGGGACAAACGCGGCCGGCGGCTCTACACCATTCCGGGCAGCGTGCCCCACCCGGCTTACAAACCCAAGGGCTGCCCTTTTCACCCGCGCTGTGAATACCGTCGGCCAGCATGCCAAAAAGTTTTCCCGCAAATGTGCGACTATCCGCAAGGCCATGGTGCCCGCTGCCCGGTTGTCCACGCCGGCGAGGGCAAAGCCACATAATGTTAATTGACATGTTTCAGAACCAGTGAGGAACAATGAGAAATGACCGATCCTGATACGCCCATTTTGCATGTCCAAGGACTGAAAAAGTACTTCCCCGTCAAAAGGGGATTTCTTCAGCGCCCGGGGGACCATGTGCGCGCCGTGGACGGTGTGGATTTGAGCATTCAGCCGAATCAGACCTTGGGCCTGGTGGGAGAAAGCGGCTGCGGCAAATCCACGGTAGCCCGGCTGATCCTGAAACTGCTGGACCCTGACGGCGGCACCGTTCGATTCGACGGCCGTGAGATCACGGGGCTCAGTGAACGACGGTTCAAACCCACCCGCAAAGAGATCCAGATGATTTTTCAGGACCCCTACAGTTCCCTCAACCCCCGCATGACAGTGGCTCAATCCATCGGTGAAGGCGTGCGCATTGCCGGTGCAGGCACTGCAACAAAAGCCGATCTGCAACAGCGCATTGGAGAACTCCTTGAAATGGTGGGCATGCCTGCGGCCAGCGCCGACCGCTATCCCCACGAATTCAGCGGCGGCCAGCGCCAGCGGGTGGGCATCGCCCGGGCCCTGAGCGTGTCACCGCGACTGATCCTGTGCGACGAGCCCATCTCGGCCCTGGATGTCTCCATTCAGGCCCAGATCATCAATCTGCTCAAAGATCTTCAGCAGGAGCTGGGCTTGAGCTATCTTTTCATCTCCCACGACCTGAACGTGGTCAGCTACATCTGCGACCATGTCTGTGTCATGTACTGCGGGCGAATCATTGAATCCGCCCCGGTATCCACCCTTTTCGACATGCCCCGCCACCCCTACACCCTCAAATTGCTGGCGGCGGTCCCCCATATCAGCGCAAAAGCCTGGACGCCCTATTCCGGCATGGAATCCCGCGGCAACGTCGCTTCCACCGGCTGTACTTTCCAAAATCAATGCCCTGATTCCGAAGAAGCTTGCCTGAAGCGGCCGCCGGCCATGGTCCAGGTGGGCCCGGACCATTTTGTGCGCTGTCGGCGGGCCGGATAATCTTGTTTGCCTGATCCGGTTCTATGGCAACATAAGCTTTATCATCGATAGAATTATCCATTTGAAAAACGCAACCACAGGGCTCAGAACCCCTAAATAGAGCAGTCCGATGATAATAAAAAAACCATAGGGTTCAACGCGGAAAAGAAAATTCTGGACTCTGGGAGACGCAAACCCCATAAGAATTTTGGCCCCGTCAAGGGGCGGCAGCGGAATCAGATTGAAGGCGGCCAGCATGATGTTAATCTGGGCCACATAATAAAGCAGCACTGCCGGCAGGCTTGATGAAGAAGGCGCCAGCAGGCGATCCAGAAGAATGGCCGTAAAAGCAATTATCAAATTTGCAATGACCCCTGCGGCCGAAACCAATATCATGGCTTTATGCCTGTCACGCAACTGATTGAAATTCACCGGCACCGGCTTGGCCCAGCCGAAGCCGAACACAAAGAGCATGATGGTACCGACAGGGTCGAGGTGTTTGAGCGGATTGAGGCTCAATCTTCCGAGCTGCTTGGCTGTTGGATCGCCCTGACGATAGGCCACCCAGCCGTGGGCCAGCTCATGCACAATGATGGAGTATAGAAGCGGTATGGCAATCAGAAAAAATGCCATAGGATTGTTAAACAAAAGGTTGAACAGGCCCATCGGTAATCTCCTCCGAAAACGCGGTCTATGCCAGCTTATCTCATAACATCAGATAGAAAGACAATCCACTGACCGGTTGATGTTTTTCAATGGCGCAAGGTTCTGACAATACGTGTTGCATAACCCCGGCATTGCAAAAGCCGAAGAATAAAAAGGTGGCGTGAAACAGGTCAGATCCTCAAGCACGCCATGGGTTATTTGCCCGGTTGGATCCCAACTTCCGAACAGATTCACCCCCCATCAATTCTTTCGGTTTTAAATACTACTGGCCTTATCCCACCAGTGCAACACACAATATTGGTTCCGCCCTCTTTGATCCAGCCTAAAAATGTTTTTTAGGCTGGACATATCAACATATGAAATCCCATGGATTGACTTTTTCAATCTTTTTTTGTAGAAACGATGCGATAATTTATGATTGCATGAAAAATCGGTATTTCCATGCCTCCAATTTACCGTGACAAAGGTTTTACTTGAATGCCCGAGTAATGTTGCCCGTGTCGGCAACTTGATGGACCTTTGTTGACGGAACCCGCATTTCATAAGGTTCCTGC
>JBFFHG010000717.1:0-3023 GCA_041557055.1 Desulfosarcinaceae bacterium | reverse complement strand
GTACGGCCCGCACCATGCGGCAGCGATGGAAAAAGTTACGGTGAAAGCGGTTCTTGGTGGGCTCACCCTTTTTTGCAAACCATGTTTCCGTGGCCCGGGCATATTCCAGGGCCTTGGTGTCATCGTCAAGAAAGATGTATTTTAAGGCGTGCATGTAGTTGGCGACCAGACTTTGGGAGTGCTTGGGGTTGCCTGCTTCATCGATCTCGTCTGAAGGGATTTGTGCCCATTTGGCAAGGCGGCGGCCAAGTTCGAAATCGCCTGCCATTAAACAGCCGTTAAAGCCGTCGATGGCTAAGGTCATACTAACCCAAACCAAATCAGCCTCTTCCCCAAGATATTTAGGATGGCTTTCATCATAGGCCATGCAGAAGCTTGTTTCTATGCACTCTGCGGACTTGCAGAATTCCCGGCGCACATCGTTGATCGGATCGCCGCGCAAAAACTTGGCACGGCCAAGGTCAGCGTATTCCAATGCAAGGGAGGTATAGATTGATTGGTGCTCCTGTTGCTTTTCCTGCTGAAGTTGCTTGTTAAATGTATTGATGCCTTCTATTGAGACATCTATCCAGGATTTAATCTCTTCATTTGTCGGGTTAGCCATGCTGATTCCTCTGTTATTTATCAAAAAGATTGAACTGATCAACCTGTTCGACAATATTGCCTTTCGAGTCCCTTTTGAAAACGTTCACCTGTCCAGTGTTCACATCGGTGTGAGTAGACATCAGATTTTTTTTACCGCGTAGAGTCCTATTAACATTTTTCCAAAAGTTTATTTCTTCACTGGTGTATACACCACCGATACGATTGGAAGGCTTTTGAATTTTATCAACCTTGCCATTCATTTTTCTGGACCGCTTTAGATTGTTCTCTTGGGATAATTGCCTCTTTCCCTGCGCATTCGTTGGAAGTTGCGTACTATCGTTAACCGATCCCTTAAACTCGGTCTCCACCAGATTGCCATCAACATCCCGCCCCATATGGTCCGGGCCGTGATAGCGGTTAACAAAGCCTTCCTCAGGTGTGATACCCTGCCGTGTCAGCGCTTTTTGCCCGCCGATCTCCCCCATGGCTTCGGTCAGTACGTTATTGTCCGCCGGGGTGAGTTTCTTGCCGGACTCGGCTTTTTTCAAAATAGCTATTACCCTTGTGCGTACCGGTTCGCTGAGTGTGTCCAGATTTTTCCATAGCAACCCTATGCCCTTTTTTCCAATCTTTAATGCCTTGCCAAAAATCAGATCAGTGGCGATTCCCACAACGGCCATCCCGGGGGTTTCCGGCACATCGTCAAGCATGGTTGATCCGATGGCGTCTATATAGGCGGCGACATAGTGGCCTTCGCTGTATTTTTGAACGCCGCGTTCGTCAAGGTGGTTTTTGAGCCGGCGTTTGTTGCGCTGAACGAAATTTTCCGGCAGCTTGCTGCTGTCATCAGCCCAGGATCTGCCTTTTTCCTCCAGGTATTGCATGTTTTGCTGCCAGTGTTCGTTGCTGCGTTTGCGATTGGCGGCGATATTATCCATGAACGGCGCATTGGATTTTGCGGCCTGGGCGGCAAGTCGTTCCTGGCCGTTGCCGATGATCACATTGCCGCTGCCGGTTTTGATCTCGCCGGAGCCGCCGCAATGGGAGGTCCGGTCGCCGATGCGCGCCGCGGCATAGCCGTTGATGAATACCGAGGGCGCACCTTCGGCGATCTCGAAGGTATTGGGGCCGCAGCAGACATCGGGGGATGCCTTTGCCTCCGAGAAAAGGTGGGACTACTGTAGTTTAACTTTCAGTTCAGCCTCAAACATACTATAAAAGTCTGGGTAGGTTTCTATAAGTGTTCCAGATGGCTTATCCAGGATCTGCCAAATCCTTTCTGCCAAGTTGAGGCAGTACCAGCTTATATCGCTCTCGCCAAAGAAGAGGTACTGCTTTAACTCCTCAACTTCGTACCATACCTCATTAAATTCAATGAATCCATGTGCAGCACTTGAATATTTAGTCTCCAGTAGAGAGGTATCAACACCATATATATTTAAGCCATCAAAGTGAAGGCCATTTGCCTCTGAAAGGAATTCAATGTACTGTCTCGGTAGAATGATGCCGAATGTATTTTTGACATTGTCTTTAAGAGATTGAATCTCCTTGGGTGTGGCGGGAGGGTTGAGCTCGTCACCGAACTTTTTCTCGATTTCAGCTATCTTACTTAGATACTCGTTAAACATACTAACCTCCTAATTACCTGGGGGATAAATAAAACCCTCAGATGTCGGCCAGTCTACCTCTATAGTTTCTCCCGGAGCAAGGCCTTTGGTTAATCTCTTTTGTTCCGCAGTCAGGGTAGCATGGAATGGATCCTGCTTCATCAGAACCAGGTTATCCATATCATTAGTGCCGCCATCATCCAATGGTAATTTGTGATGAACTTGCCACTCTTTGCTGGGGTTAAAACCCTCTTTCATCTTGGTAATCTCTTTCTCTGTCAATCCTGCCTTGTGAAGCTGCTCAACTTTTTCTGGGTCGTTGGCGATATTTTTTAGGAACTTTTTCTTTTCGGTACTATCGAAATTTCTTCGTAGCACAACTGCTTCCTCTATAGGCCTCTTGGTATAATTAATCCGCTGCGTTTTAACGCCAGCCAATTGAACCGGTTCGCCTTTCAGCTTACCTACAAAATCATTATTTTTTGTGGCCTTTCCATCAATTTCATCCAAGGCACCGGCTATCACCTTTTCGTCCGCTGCCGTTAATTTTTTCCCAGCTTCAGCCTTCTTAAAAACAGCTTTGACCTTGGATAGCAATGGTTCACTCAGTTTATCGAGATTTCTCAGAAGCAGCTTGCCACCCTTGCCGAAAATCTTGAGCGCCTTGCCGAAAAGGATATCCGTTCCGATCCCTACCGTGGCCATCCCGGCTGTTTCCGGCACATCGTCAAGCATGGTCGATCCGATGGCGTCTATATAGGCGGCGACATAGTGGCCTTCGCTGTATTTTTGGGTTCCACGTTCGTCAAGGTGGTTTTTGAGCCGGCGTTT
>JBFFHG010000716.1:0-3028 GCA_041557055.1 Desulfosarcinaceae bacterium | reverse complement strand
TGACATAGGGGGCCAGATCGGTTCGATTGATGTTGGAGATGAAATAGTAGGAACCCTCTCCGATCTGCAGTACAAAGTTTCTCTCGGCGGCAACGCGGGGGTCCTGGCTGTCCACAGGGCAGAGTTTAGCGGTCACAACACACTGAAGGCCCTGAATCCGGCCCTCCACGGTACCGCCAAAGGCGCTTCCGAATCCAAAAAAGGTAAGAACGAGCAAGGTGCCGACAACGCCGATATTGCGAATTGATGTATTCATAACAACCTCCTGTTTTTGTTTGGTGGAGAATGCCTTTGAAACGGGTTCAAAATCACGGCGAGTTGATGGACTCAAGATCTTTCTGCGTCTTGAGCCCCCCTCTCCGGCGCCGAAACCGGGCCTGAGGGAGGGGGTTGAAACCGTTTCATCAGCATTTGACCTGTAGTCGCGCCGACCGGCCATAACCTTACAAACATTTTTCGGTTCGATTAAAGGTCAACCCGACGATAGGGCCAAAACAGGCGATGTCATTATACTTTGCAATTTCTTTGCAGATCCCAACTAGCCGCAACATTTCCTGCAGCGCCGCCGCCCGATCGTTTCTGCTGAGTGTAGGACCACTCGATTTTACCGAAATTGATACTCACTTCTTCGGTCGGAAAATCGCCTGCGGTAGCCATGGCAACCTCGCTGATGATACAGTTGCTCATTTGGAAATTATACATGTCGAAGATATGGACAAAAGGATCATTTCGGAAAATATATTCGAACCCATTGCCGCGGTGGGCATCAAGGTCAATCATGATAATAGGGTCGTTTTGCTTTAACAGCCCATGCGCCCGGCAAGACAGAATACTGAGGGCCGCATCTGAAAAAAAGCAGAGGCCCTCACCATGCGCCGGAAATGCATGATGAAAACCACCGCCAAAATTTATGGCAATACCGCCTTTAATTGCTATTTCCATCAGACCACCACGGCCTGGATACGGTCGGTCAGTTGCTTTTTAAAGGCCGCCAGTTGATCCGGTGTCTCCCCTTGCCATACGATCCGGTTGCGATGGGCCAGGTCGAAATGAATGCCTTCCTTTTTGATCGAAACCCTGCGGCCCCGGGAATCCCGCAACTCCTTTACCGGACGCCCCTGGGCGTCAACAAAAGCATCGGCATCGCACCAATCCTTGCGGCAGGTGTAGATAACCGGCAGTCCCAGGCCGTAGGCGAAACCGGCCTCGAAATAGACCCCGCCGCGGTATCCGGTCAGGTCGCACACCAGGAATTTGCTTCGCCGGATCTGGGCGATCATTTCATCGTTGATGTCGTTGACATGTTCCACTCCGTCCACCCGCACAGCCCGATAGCGCGGTTCTTCCCGGCCCTCTTCCCTGAATTCAATGGCCGGCCGGATGGCCGCTTCATAGACCGGCTTCATCTCGTCGGCATACCACATGGCCACAAACCCCTGGCGGGAATCCTGGTTGACCCGCTGCAGCTCCCGCAGACGGGAATAGCCCCTGGCATTGATTCTCAGACCGCTTTGGGGCGCAGAGATGTCATATGGGTCCACCCATCCCTCCTGAACCAGCATGCGCAGAACATTGACCAACTCCACGGGCGAGATGCATTGGTACAGAAGAAAATCTTTATCTACCGCCACGGCCCTGAAGCCGGTGATGATGTTGGATTGGCTGCCGAATCTGACCAGGGCCTGATCAATGAGGGCCAACGGGTCCGGGCGACCCTTTTTGATCAAAGCGGTAAGGTCCTCGAAAGAAAAAGGGCCGAGAGGTATTCGACCTGCGTTTTTCTCCCAGGCGTCCCGGATGTGGATGGCGATAATGCCCCTGTGCGTTTCGCTGAAATCATCCTTTTGAAATCTGGTTTGAGCGTCAATGGTCAGTCCATAAACGCCGCAGGCCGGACAGCGGCAGGTCAATCCCGGTTCATTGCCGCCCTCGGAAAGATCCGCCTTGCTGCCGCAAAACATGCATCTGTCATCCATATGGCCCCTCTCTTTTTCCGAACCCCTCAAATCTCCACCGAACCCGGCGCCTGGGCGATGAAGGTCTCAATGGCGGCCCGCTCGGGCCGCGGCTGAAGCTCTTCGGCCGATCCCTTTTGGCCCAGAGGCTCCACCACAAAGGTGTCGTCCTTACGGTGGAACCGATGCTTGTTGCCGCACACCCGGCAAAAACCGAGGTCACCATCCCGGGTCTCTCCGCAAACGGCGATCACCGGTCCGCAGTTCTGGCAACGCACCATTGGAACCCCCCATTCACTGTGCCCCGCGATCTCTTTTAAGGCTTCCATCTGCACCATGCGGACAAAAGCATCCAACAGAGAGGCATCAAATTGGCTCCCGTACTCCGCTTTGAGGACCGTAACGGCCGGTTCCGCCGCCACGCCCCGCCGATAGGGCCGGATGCTGGTGAGGGCGTCAAATGCGTCGGCGATACTGACGATACGCGCATAGATGGAGATTTGACCGCCCTGCAGTTGATTTGGATATCCCCTGCCGTTGACCCATTCATGGTGCTGATGCACGGCGGCAAGGGCCAGATCGCCCAGGGGATGCTCCCGGATTAACACTGCGCCGATACCGGGATGGGTTTTAACCACTTCATATTCCGGCGCTGTCAACTCCCCGCGCTTGCCCAGAATATGATCGGGAATACTGATTTTTCCGATATCGTGCAAAAAACCGCCCAGAGCGGCCAAAAAGATCATCTCAGGCGTCAATCCGGCGGCTTGCGCCAATCGTTGGGAATACTGGGAAACCCGCCAAAGGTGCCCACCGGTATATGCGTCCCGGGCCTCGATCACCGACGCCATCAGGGCCAGGGATTTGAGCAACGGCTTTTCAATTTGGATCTTCATCCCCTTGCCTCCGGGCTTTAAAAGCACACTTGCGGCATTTATCGTAACATGTCCTATCTTATTTGATCAATCACCACCTTGTTGTTAAAAACAATCTGTATTATTAAGATGGTTTCAGGCCTGAAACAAATTTCAAACCGGCGGTACGCCATGACGATCCTATTGAACCACATCAAC
>JBFFHG010000715.1:0-3038 GCA_041557055.1 Desulfosarcinaceae bacterium | reverse complement strand
TACCAGTTCCCCAAGGGGCCACGTACCCCCATGACATCCCCCACTTGCATATTGTGCAGATGGGAGGTGACGACACCGGCCTTGTTGATTGTAAACTTGATGAAGCCTTTCTCCACAGGTGAGGAAGCGATGCCGATGGGGATCTCCCCGACGCCGGCGATGGATAGTTCGGCAAACTGACCCGCCTTGTAGGCGAATTTAGCTTCATCGTCCGGATTGAGAAAGACGAACTTGAAGGTTTTGAGATTGCGATCTTCGCTTTCGACGATGATGTCGTCGATGCGGACCGGATATGGCAAATATGGATTTTCCACGAATTCCTCCCTCGGTCGGGTGCGTTGTGTGCTCTGCTGAAAGGCTGTCGCCATGGTCAGCTTCCCTGCACCGCGCATTTGGCTTCAGATCCCAGGCTGTTCATCAATGCGCTGACTTTACGAATGTCGATGTTCACCGGGCATTGGCGCACGCAGCGTCCACAGCCCACGCACATGATGCCCTGATTGTATTTGTCTACGAAATACTTCAGTTTGTGCATGAAGCGTTGCCGCAAGCGGGCAACTTTGGTGTCCCGCGGGTTGTGACCCGTTGTGTGCACAGTGAAGATAGGGAACATGCAGCTGTCCCAGTTGCGCATGCGAACCCCTTTTTTGCGGTAGACCTCGTCCTGAATGTCAAAGCACCAGCAGGTCGGACAAGAGAAGGTACAGGTGCCGCAATTGATACAGGCAAATGCGATGTCTTCCCAGAAATCGGCACCATGAAGGGCCATGGTATCGGCAGCGGCGAGGCCGTCGGTTTCGATCTTCGCAACGATCTTCTGTTCGGCGGCACTCCTGGCTTTTTCCATAGCAGCGGCATCGTCGGCTGCCTGGGACCAGCCGGCACTTTCAAGCAGTTGGGCGCCTTTATCGGTCAGTGCTTTTGCGATGAAGTGGTCGTCGCCTTCCGACAGCAGGACGTCCAACCCCTCCTCGTGGTAAGGGCCACATCCGGCTGTGGTGCAGAAGCAGGTGCTGCAGGGCGTATCGCACGCCAATCCCACGAAAGTTGTGGCGTTGTAAAGGTTGAGCCAATAGGGATCCTCGTACTGGTCGTTTTGGAAATTCATCTTCACCAGGGAGAGGGCTTTGGCATCACAAGGCCGAATGCCGATAACGGCACGGGCGTTGTAATCTTTATCAACCTCTTTGAGGATATTGCGTTCCGGGTCCTCTTCGTCCAGAGAGTAGTTGAACATGAGCTCAGATTGAGGGAATACCAGGCTCTTGGGAGAGAGCTTGGTGTTCTGGTAATCGAGTTCGGGTGTCTGGCCTTCAGCCAGCTCCTGGAAGTTGTGAGCCGTCTTCTCCTTTACCGGCCCAAAAAGGCGGAACGAACTTCTCAATTTCTCCAGCCCCTGCGACCATTGGCTTTTATCGATTTTGATGACCTTCATAGTATGCCTTTTATTCTGCTTATTTAATGAATTTTTCAGGGTCGTTTGGTTTGTAGACATCCAGCGCCGGTCTGGAATCGAGTGACAAACCGGCTTCCCAGTCATAAAGATCCAGACAGTCCTTGTTCAGCTTTTTGGTCAGCAACCGCATGTTGATACCCACCGGGCAAGCACGTTCACATGCGCCGCAATCGGTGCATCGGCCGGCACAATGATAGGCCCGCAGGAAATGGAACGTGCGCACATCCATGGGATCCTGGCTCTTTCCTACCCATTGTGGTTTGGATTCGTCCACAAAACAGGTGGGGCAGTAGCAAAGCGGGCAGGCATTGCGGCACGCGTAACAGCGGATACACGGTGACAGCAGTTCATCGAAAAAGTTCCAGCGCTCATCGGCGGACATGGCTTCGATTTCAGCAACATCCGCGTAAGGATCGATGCCGGTCTGCTCGACGACCTCATCGGCCACCATCTCATCATGGATGACAGGGTTGCGATGGGTGCAGAGGCTGCAATTCTGCTGCAGGAGATCTTTTTTGTCGAAGGTTTGAGCGCCGTTGGCAGTTGTTACGGTGATAGTGTCATCCGCCTCGCTCACCTCCAGGATGTCTCCCTTGGCCATGGCTGCGACTTTGCGTTTGTCGATCATGCCCTGGCAGGGCACGCCGATCACCACGACCTGTTCGCGTTTGATTTTGTTTTCCATGATGTGGGTCACAATGTTGCGCGAGTCGCATCCCTTGGCGATAATTCCGATCTTCTCTTTTCGGTTGGTGAGGTAGTTCGCCAGGTTGATCCCGCAATTGCTGTCCCATACCAGATCGCCGACGTCTTCAGCGTTGCGAACCATGCATGGCTCGTTCATCATCGGCATGGTGCCTTTTCGAAACCCAATAACCATTTCAACTTGGCACTCTTTGAGCAGCCGTTGGGCGATTTCTCTGATCTTCTCCGTATAAGTTGACATCTTAGGCTACCTTCGCCGCTTGTTTAACGAAGCGTTGATTGGGGCCCAAGGCTTTGACCTTGGCCGTGATTTCATTGACTACCTTAACGAATTTGGTTGATTCGGCCGAAGAGATCCACGAGAAGTGAAGTCTGTCCGGTTCGATCCCCATGTGCTCGAGCAGGTTTTTCATCAATACGAACTTTCGACGGGCGTAGTAATTACCTTCCAGGTAATGGCATTCGCCGGGATGTCACCCAGACACCCAGACGGCGTCGGCGCCTTCACGCAGGGCGGCGAGGGCGAACTTGGGACTCATCCTTCCGGTGCACGGAATTCGAACGACGCGAATGTTGGGCGGGTACTCCATTCGGCTGACGCCCGCCAGGTCCGCTGCACCGTAACTGCACCAGTTGCAGAGGAAGCTAACGATTTTTGGTTCCCAGTCACTCATTTTTCAACTCCGTTTATGTAATGGTAAACTTTTAAATTTAATCCCAGTTAATGGCAGATATCTGGGCAAAAATCTGATCGTTGTCAAAACCCTTCAAGTGGATGGCACCCGATCGGCACGACGCCACGCAGAGGCCACAACCCTTACACAACACTGCATTGATCTGAGCCTTTCCGGCGTGCATGCGGGCGTCCGCCTCGATG
>JBFFHG010000714.1:0-3046 GCA_041557055.1 Desulfosarcinaceae bacterium | reverse complement strand
CGACGGCCATGGCAACCGCATCAAAAAGAGCGGCTCGGGTCATACCGTTATTTGATGATTTATATTCATTAATTGTGATCGTTTCAAAAAAAAACTTGCGCACTTTGTAAACGTTTGCTAATAAATGTCAATGTTTAAATACTCTCGGTTAGGCAAGTTTTTTTGAAGTTGTGGGTATTTGCTTGGTTGGCACCATGCCAAAGTTTTTTTTACTCACAAATCGTAAACGTTTGCAAAAAATGTATCTGATTCTTTTGTAAATTAATATGGGTGGTTATTAAAATGACGCGCAAAATGATGTGTTTGTCAATCAATTGGGAAGAGGGTGTCCGGACTGCGCAACAACGCTGAATCCCCTCAGTCCATATTTGCAACCTGATTAACTGAAAGGAGGTGAGAAAAAATTCAAATCGGAGCCAGGACGCTTTACTCTTGAACCTGTGAACATGCACTTACCAGAATGTTGAGAATTGAAAAAGGAGCTGCAAATGAAATTGTTTTCTTTTTTTGGAATTGTCGCGGTGAGTATATCTGCTCTGTTTTTGTTCTGTTCATCCGGTTACGCGGAAATAAATTTAACCGGAGATCTGGAAATTGACACCTCTTACAAAACGACCAGTGAGGATCCTGACACAGATATGTCCGAATATGATCTGGACGGCCGCATTAAAATTGTTCCTACGGTGCGCAAAGAGGCTGGTAGGCTTTATTTTGAAGCCAAGGCCGAAATCCTGGCCAAAACCGATGGTGGCATGGCCACTGATGACGTCTGGGGAAAAATCGGCACGTCCGGTTTTGATGTTCAGATCGGCCGTTTCGAAGCATGGAGCCTGTTTGACAAAACCAACGACATGCTAATCGTCGAAGCCCCCGGGGGGGCCGTCATGTATGAGGCCAATTACGCCCGCGGCCGCATGGACAGTGTCGGGCAACTGGCGTTGCATGCTTTTTCCGGAGATATTTTTGGTTTTGAGGCGGGTTTGGTTTACGGAAACGATGGTGATGACAACGTTTACGGATTACGCCCGGTGATCAATACCAAGTTCGGAAACGTTGAAATTGTGGCAGGTGTCGACCTGCTGAACATCACGCCTAAAGATGCCAACGCGGAAAGTGAGACCACAAAGCTTGGCTATGGAGCTAAAGTCAAGGCGGTTTTCGGCATGGCGACGCTAGGGATCAATTATGCCAGCGGAACTGAGGGCGGCAAGGATGCCGGCGGTCTTGACATTGAAGATGCGACCACCAACTCTTTGGGTGCATACTGTGATTTGGCCTTGGGAAAAGGCGTGCTTTCCCTGGCCACATTCCTTACGGATTGGGAACAAGATAACAATGATTTCCAAAAAGATCATATCCAATATTTTATCGCATATGCCCATCCGTTGCCTATTGATGGGGCCACCATCAAATTCGCCGTATCCCAAGCGACGGCTACCCAAGAAACTGCAACCGGAGATGTTGACAGCGATGCTTTGGCTTTCAAGGTGCGACTGAACTATAACTTTTAGTTGTCCACGGTACACCGTTGCAAAAGTCGGAGGGTTTCAGAGCCAAGGCACCGAGGGTGACGCCGTAGTAATCTACTGCGAACCACGGCAACATCGGATCTGGTGTCCTCCGACTTTAAGTGCACCCTTTGTTTATGCCTCGCAGGGGCCGGGGACTCAATTTAGAGGTGCTTTCAATATTTATAACGCTGTTAAATTCCTTCACCATCTTTTTTATGCAACTACAGGGTATATTTTCTGTGCATCTTGCATTGTTTGGCGTTACAGACTTTTTTAAAAGAAGGAGATTACCATTATCTGTTTAGAGCTGTCGCAATGGAATGGTGCAGGAGGTTTGAGCTGTTTGTCAGATCTTGCGCATGGCATAATCCTTTTCCTCCGGAATGAAGGCCTGGGTCAACTGTTGGGAGTGGAAGGCCGTGATGAATTTTTCGATTATGTATATCGCGCCAAACAGGGTCATCATGCCAAAGTTGACGGGGATTCGGGCATTGAGGGCGGCAAGATTAAAAAACAGGTAGGATAGTAAAACTGTCTCCAAAAGGCCGATGGCGATTCCCGGCAGGGTGTGACGACTGTATAAATAACCGCCGCCGGGGATTAGAAGAGATCTCAGTTTGGCCTTCAATCCGGATTTGAACGCCATCCTGCAGGTCGGGCAGACCGGTTTGCCGGTATCCAGGACATTGGTGCAACTGGGACAGAGGTATACCCGTTGGTTCAGTCGTCCGGCCTCTTTGGGGGCAAGGGCAATGCTTTCCAACAGCTTTTTGAGCTTTCTTTTTTCCTTGCGGCCCATATAGTGAAAATGTTCCTCACGGCCATTTTTATACTCGATTATTAAAGAGCGTCCCTTGAGATTGATTTGGGAACAATCGCTGTACATGATCTGGGCTATGGCGCTATGGGAGGCGTTATCCGGGCGGGTGAGAATTTGCAGAATGCGTTTTTCCGTGAAAACAAAAATGGCGCGTTTAAAATACAGGAAGGCGGGACCTGTCAGTACTTGTTCCAGAACGCTGATGGGTGAATAGCCGGTGGTCAGGCAAAGGATCCGTTCATTTTGATGCAGGAAGAATTTGATAAAGGTGGTTTTAATGATCAATTTACGCTGTCGCTTTTCAACGCGAATTTTATAGTTGCCCTTATGGTCGGTAAAGATGGTATCGCGCTCCACCGGCACTCCGAAAATTGAAATGGGCCGGCCAAAGATGTTGAGGCGATCCATCGGATTTGAAACGATGGCTTGAGCGTTCGTCATATTTATGCCCCTCCTTTTTGCTTATTCAACTGGTCATGAAGGCCGATTCGGCCATTGGCCGACCGGCCCATTTTGCCCCTGCAATCCATGTACCATGTTGGATGGTTTTTTGCAGACAGTTGCCCAATGGGCTGCGATTTCCAAATCTATCCGATTTTTCAAAGAATATTGACGCTCATGGTTTTGTTCAAGGTTGGCGTTGTGATTCCGGCAGGTGGATTTTTTTATACGTATGGATACTTTTTTATCATCCGGTTTCTTCTGCATCGGTTCG
>JBFFHG010000713.1:0-3047 GCA_041557055.1 Desulfosarcinaceae bacterium | reverse complement strand
GCGAGTCCGCATAACGCATCGGCTTTTTTGCGTTTGACAGGATATGGGCCGACCGTTATGCTTTTGACTGTCGAATCCATGAAAATGCTCAATCTGGCCGCCTGCTGCGTTGTTAAATCAGCCCGAGATTTTGATAATGACAATGACCATGCATATCCGTTGGAGACACAAGAATGGTTGGCAAACTCACGACGATTTTGGCCAAAAAGGAGGCTGAAACCTACCTTACCCATGGCCTGCACAAGGAGGCGTTGGCGATCTATAAAAAGCTGCTCTCCTCTTGCCCCAACCTGGAAAACGGCTTTAAGGATGCAGTTCAGGGGCGAATCCAGGAGATTCAGTCCGAACTTGATGAAACCCCCACCCAGGAGAACCAAAAACTCTCGCTGGCGGAAATCATGCGCATTCGAAAGGGATGGGGCGCCGCCGCCACGGAAGGTGATCTTCTGGTTTGCGCCCAGGCGCTCTGCCAGGTGGGCCACTATCAATACGCGTTTGAGGAGGTTGTCAGGCTCCTTCAAAAAGGCTGCACGTTTGTCAAGGTCATAGGGTTGCTGGCCGATTGCCTGGTCCATCTGCGAACACCTCAGCAGATTCCCAAAAGCTTGGACCGGTTGACCCAAAAATTATTCAAGCAATCAAAGGCGGCTTTGGAGCTGCAGATGCTTCTGGCCCAGGAGATGGTAAAATTCAAGCAAACACAATATGCCCTGGTAATTTACCAGCACCTGCAAAAAGATCCCCATGCGGCAGCCGGCGTCCCCGGAGGCCTGGCCGCCATCGCAGATGCAATTGAAACCCTTCAGGCAATGGAAAAAACTGAAGGCCGGAGGCAAAGCAGTCGCCTTTCCGCGCCTTGCGCTGAAACAACCGGCGAGAAAAACGCGTTGGGATGGTTTTCTGCCGTTAAAAACCGTTTTTTAAATCGGTGGGCCAAAAAGGCGTCAAGTGAAGAGCGCGAGCCCTAGGGCTTGTGAAAAAGTAACTTCACATTTGAGACTTCATTCCAAGTGAGGCAGACAGATTCTGAAGTTGGCTCCCCGGCCCTGGATGCTCTCAACATCAATGCTGCCGCCGTGGGATTTGATGATGTCGTAGGCGATATGCAGCCCCAGGCCCGTGCCGACCTCCTTGGTGGTGAAAAACGGATCGAAAATGTTGGGCAGGTCCTTTTCCGGAGATCGCATTCTTTGTTCAGCATCAACGATCATCCCGAAATGCGAACCGTGTTCAAAGGATTTGCCATCAGCCCGGTCAGCCTGACCTACAGCGCCGCGCAAGCCAAATGCACCAAAGGCCGGGAGCTGATAATTTCCAATTTCAAGCTTTAAGGCCCCAAATTATTTAATTGCCTATTCGTTGAAAGAGAGGCAAGAGTTCAATACGTCAGTTGCATAAAAAAGATGACCAAGCGATATCAGCCCCTTGTGGGTATTGAACAAGCGCCGAACTAGGGCACCTTCCGAGAAATTTACCCGGGTGCCCTTGAGGATCGGGTCTGTTTCAGGCCATCTTTTTTCCCCTGCGGGAAAGCCGGAGGACTCCAGATCCCGCGTTGCCAAGGGTTCGCAGTAGATTACGACGGCGTCACCCTCGGCGCCCTGGCTCTTTCGCCCTCCGATTTTTGCAACGATAGGGTAAAAAATCCCTTTCAACTTCATAAGGGTTGAAACTGCAAGACCGCCATGAGCGGTCGGGTTCCTCAAAGGATAAAATCGGTTGCCAGAAATTTGCTTTTATGGTCCCTGACGATGGTGGTGATGATCTGCTTGTTCAGATCGTTCTGTTTGGCCGCCACAAGGGTGCGGATGGAGAAAACCCTCAGGGCGTCGGAAACCGAAAGGGTCCCCTCGGCCGAGTCCTTGCGGCCTGTAAACGGAAAGGTGTCCGGCCCGCGCTGGCACTGACTGTTGATATTGAGCCGGCAGACCTGGTTGACCAGCGGATCGATCAACCGCGCCATCTGATCGGGATCGCTGCCGAAGATGCTGGCCTGCTGACCGTAACACGAATCGATTATATAGCGGATGGGGGTTTGCATATCATCAAAGGGTAATACGGGGATGACCGGACCGAACTGCTCTTCGTGATAGACCCGCATCTTAGCGTTGACCGGATAGAGGACGGCCGGGAAGAAAAAGCTGCCGTTGATGGTCCCGCCGCCGTCATTGACCACTGTGGCCCCCTGGGCCAGGGCATCGGCCAACAGCTCCCTGAGATAGTCTGTTTTGCCCTTTTCAGCCACCGGCGTGACAACGACTTCCGGCTGCCAGGGCATGCCAAAGGGCAGGGCATTGACGGCCGATGCCAGGCGCTCGAGGAACCGGTCGGCGACAGAGGCCTCCACGAAGAGGATCTTCAGGGCCGTGCAGCGCTGGCCGTTAAAAGACAGGGCGCCCAGCAGGCACTCCCTGACCGCCAGATCAAGATCGGCCTCTTTGAGAATGACGGCCGGATTCTTGGCCTCCAATCCCAGCACGCAACGCAGCCGGTTGGGCTTGGGGTGCAGCTTTTTAAGGGCGTTGGCGGTCTTGCTGGTGCCGATCAACCCCAGGACATTGATTTTGCCCGAGCTCATCAACGGCGGAATCACCTTGCGGCCCTCGCCGTAAATGATATTGACCACCCCTTTGGGGAACGTATCGCAAAAGGCCTCCAGTAAAGGCGCATAGAGCAGGGCGCCGTGCTTGGGGGGCTTGAGAATGGTGGTGTTGCCCATGATCAGGGCCGGTATCAGGGTGGTAAAGGTTTCGTTGAGCGGATAGTTGAACGGGCCCATGCAAAGCACCACCCCCATCGGGGCCCGCCGGATCTGGCCGATGATGCCCTCTTCAATGACGAATCGCGACGAGACCCGGTCCAGCTCCTTGAGGGCGGCCAGGGTCGCATTGATGTATGTTACGGTGCGGTCGAACTCTTTGACGGAATCCTGCAGGGATTTGCCCACCTCCCACATCAGCAGGCGCACCACCCGCGTCTTCTGTTCCAGCATGCGGAAGACAAACTGCTCCATGTGATGGATGCGTTCGGCCACGGACATGGTGGGC
>JBFFHG010000712.1:0-3051 GCA_041557055.1 Desulfosarcinaceae bacterium | reverse complement strand
GTCCCTCTGTAATGCCGATCACGCACCAACGGGCCTGTTTTTTAAAGAGCAACATACTCCGGGCCGCTTTAATGGCGCTGATCATCTGCCAACCGTCTTCGGGCATTCTATTCTCAAAAAAAGAGATCAGGGAGTTGACATCCACACGTCCGTTCAGGGAGAGGACCCCGGCCGTCAATCCTGATGTGGTGAAGACAAAGGAGTCGTCCCGATCCATCTTCAACTCTTTGGGCAGCAGCACATCGCCAAAATCCAGGTACATTGTCTTGGCTTGTGCGGGTTGCATGGTGCCCGCAGTCGCGGATTTGGCAGTTCCCTTTTTGGATTTCAATGCCGAGCACCCGGGCACCGTTAACATGACCAACAGCAACATGGCCAGACCGACATTAATCCTCAACTTCGTTGTTTTGATTTTCATCATCGCCTCCTTTTTGCCTACATCCTTTTCGTTTCAACTCTTTTTGTTTCTCTATCAGTTCCGTCCATTCGCGCAACAACAACCCCAGCTCTTTGCGAGCAGGGTGGCTCTGCCGTTCCATTTTATCTTCTATAACCGCCAACTCCCGCTCCAGATCTTCCCGGCCCGGTTCCCGGTGCAGCAGATACCGGTAAATCTGAGCCGCCTTTCGCAGGTAGCCTTGTCCGGCATACAATCTGGCCATGGTAGGCGAATAAAAACGGGGAGAAGTGCTCATCATCACTGAGCTTTGGGATCGCTTTTAAATTTAAAGATCAATTCGTCGGAACGAATCATTCCAAGTTCCCGGCGGGCAATATTATCAATGTAAACCGCATCGTTCTGCAAACGGTCAACAGTAGCGTACATCAGCGAATTATCCTGGGTCAACCGGGCGTTGTGCTGAACCAGGGACTGGTGAGTATGTTGAAGTCGTTTCAGCTCAACCAGTCCGTTGTCGCCAAAGATCACAACCAGCAGCAGGCTGAACATGGCCATAGAAACGACACCAAAGATTATTTTACGGCGCGGGGTCACGTTGGTCGGGCCCTCTTAAATACCATTTGCTTCAATACTTCCAATTCCGGCGCTCTGCAAAGGGCTGCAAGGCCGGTAAATATGATAACGCCGGCGGTCATGCTTATCATCAACCCGATCAGCAGGGCGGTTCGTCCGGCATCCCCCTTTGGTATCAACCATCGGGCCAAACCGCCGACACACAGTCCCATCAAAAGTGCGCACAACCCCGATCTTATAATGGACCATGCAATCTTGCCCCATCCCAAAGCCCCCATCCTTTTCCGCAACGTCACGACAAGCAGTATCAGATGAAGCATGGAGGCCAGAGAGAGGGCCAAAGCCAGGCCGTTCTGTTGCATCGGCCCCATTAAAAGCGTGCCCAGTCCGGCATTGGCAACAATGGCAATGACAGCCATCATCACCGGCGTGCGCGTGTCCTTGAGCGCGTAAAACACATAAATCAAAATTCGCACGGCTGAAAAAGCCCATAGACCTATACCATAATATAAGAGCGCACCGGCCGTCAATCGTGTGGCCTGCCCACTGAAGGCACCATGTTGAAACAACATGGCCACAATGGGTTCGCGCAAAATGATCAATCCTGCCATGCTTGGCAGGGTGATGAAAAAAATTAGTCTTATAGCATGAGCAAAGGTATCGCGCAATGCATCCCATTGTTCCTCGGAAGCCTGGCGGGAAAGGGTGGGCAAGACTGCCGTGGCCATGGCGATGGCAAACAGGCCCAGGGGAAACTGCACCATCCGATCGGCATAGTACAGATGGGTGATGCTGCCTTGAGGCAAAAGCGACCCAAGCAGGCAAATCACCAGACTGTTGATCTGATAGACGGCCGCACCGAACACGGCAGGTCCCATTAAAAATAAAACCCGCTTCATGGCCGGATGCCACAAAGGTGCGAACCGCCAGAAACGAATCCCATTTTGTATCAGAAACGGAACTTGCAGCCCCAGTTGCAGCATGCCCCCGACAATGACGCCCACCGCCAATCCTATAACCCGAGTTGTTTGGCAAGGCGACAACCAGGCGAAAATCATTAGAACGCCGATCATGGCCGCATTGAGAAAGGTGGGCGCCAGGGCCGGCGCTGCAAAGTGCCCGAGCACATTGAGAATGCCCATGCACAAGGCCACCAGTCCGACAAAAAGGATATAAGGCATCATGATGCGGGCCAAGCGGACACATAGGGCGTACTTTTCAGGATCGTTTGTAAAACCATAGGCCACCAGACGAACGATGACCGGGGCCAGGACAATCCCCGCCACCGATACCAGCGCCAGGACCACCAACAGCAGTCGCAGGCTGCTGCCGGCCAGACGCTCTGCCTCCGCCTTGCCGTTGTGACTCAAACAATCGGTAAAAACCGGTACAAAAGCAATGCTCAACGATCCTTCGCCAAAAAGGCGCCGCAGCAGATTGGGGATTCGAAAAGCGGCGATAAAGGCATCGGAGGCCATGCCGGCCCCGAATAAAGAGGCCATCACCATGTCGCGCACGTAACCCAGGATACGGCTCAACAGGGTCGCAGCGCTGACCACGCCGGCCGCTTGAACCACGCGGGCATTATCATCGGTCATAACATCACTTTTTGAAAAGGGTCTTCCATGGTTCCCATAGGCCCGTTTTTGACTTCTGGCGCACTAACATTCCGTTTTATTGGTTTTTTATTGTCTTATGACAGATCTTGAAGCGGCTATCAACACCTAACGCTAACGCCCCTTGGGGGCCGCGCAAAAATGGCCAATTTGCCTGTTTCCGGATGGACACGCGTTCAGAAAAGTTGTCACTGACTTTCTTTTCAGGGGCAAGGCTCCATATCTCGGTTTCAAATTCCGGGTTGGCTTGGTTTGCAGACCCAATAAAAGTCATTGACTTTTCCAGAATGCGCCGGTATAGAGCACCATTTTAACAATAATACTATTTTAGCATTTCAGCGCGAAAGGAGTTGTCCATTGGCCAACCATAAATCAGCATTAAAACGCGCCGGCCAGAATGAAAATCGCCGCTTGCGCAACCGGTCGGTCAAAAGCCGTGTCAAGACCGTGGTTAAAGAAGTC
>JBFFHG010000711.1:0-3054 GCA_041557055.1 Desulfosarcinaceae bacterium | reverse complement strand
TCTTATGCCATCTTTTCCACCCTTCGGCAAAGCCGGAGGACTCCAGATCCCGCGTTGCCAAGGGGTTGCAGTAACCCACTACGGCTGCACCCTTGGCGCCTTGGCTCTGAAGCCCCTCCGACTTTTGCAACGATAGGGTTAAGCGATCTTGCTCGCCCTAAAAAAGCTTCCATCAAGACCCGGATGATACCACCTCCCATCCTAAAAAAGATATTCGCCTATATATGGATACTGCCTAAATTCTGGCGGGCTTGTCCAACCACCGGATAAGATAGTGGTTCGCTTCGCTCTCACGATCTATCCTTATTCGTTAGCCATTTTGTCAATTTAATGATTACAATGCCTCTCTTCCGAACTCTAGAATCGAAGGACCAAACCTTGAAACAAACTCATTCTTCAATCTTTTTAGCAAAAGCCTTAGTTCAATAAGATCATTCCCAATGTCAGCTGCTAAATCCTCATCATCAGAAGTATTGCAAATTTCGGCCAACTTAAATTCTTGTTCAATAAGTGATTCCAAAATTATTTTTGCTTCGGATTCAACCACTACAAAAGCATAATCGTTCATACAGCTTTTCCTTCTTTTTTATAAACTCTCGCGGCATGCATCGCCATTTCTTCGAGAAGTCCTTTATATTTGCTTAGTGGCATGTTCATTAACGGAGCGATACAATAATGATGTGCCTTATCTTGAACGAGTTTAAGTCCGCTTGGGAATGGCGTATTTGGTTGAAAACGCCAAACCCATCCAGACATTGGAGATTGGTTAATTCCTTCTTTATCAAAGACGCTTATACCTTTTCCATTAGCTATGATATTGGTAATTCCATTAATTATTGTAGTGTTCACATCCCTGGGTCGAACATTACTCAGCCTTGGACTTGATGAATTTCCTAATCTAAAAATTTCTTCTGGCACCAAATAAAATTCCCTTTTCACTCCAAATCCTCCTTCTCTTTATTGTGCTGGCTAACGCTCTGCGTGACCGGACGGGAAAACGTCCTCGACCTACGCAAATGATTCGTTTAATGGTGACTGTGCAAAAGTTGAAAATGGCATCGTTTTCCCGGTCCGAGCCTACGCGGTGGTTCGCCCATTTCATTTCTTTTGACAGATAAACACCATATGATCTGATGGATATTGATCACTTTCCATTAATACAATTCTAAAGCCTAATTTGACTTCGTAACATTCAACATGACGCTCACGCCATTTTTAGCAGGCGTTGGTGCCTGATGTGCGAGTCAATAGATTCTTTACGTTGTCGGTGTCGCTCTTGCATTTGACGTATCACTTCATCTCGAGTCGCGGAAGAAAATGTGCAAGAAAGTCTTCAATGCCAACGCAAGAAAAAAGTGGATAATCATCTTCATGTTTGATTTTCTCGGAAAGCATGAACACCATTGCCATCACTACCAACGCCATGTGGTGGTGCCAGGCACGCCATTTTCGAATCGGTATGCCGCCTTATCACAGCGTTTCGGATCTTTGGTCCACTCTCTGGGAAGATACAGCCGGACATCAACCGGCGAAACAAATCTGTTATTTGCAAGAGCACCGAATACTGCAACTTGTCCATTATCAGTCTTGCCAAGACGCCCCAGCCATTGCCGGGAAGTCCCCACAGACATTTTCCCCTGCTTGGCGAAGCTGCTTTCATCAATAATAAGGCCAGTCGATCTACTGTGTTTTTGCGAGAACCTGCCTGCATCAAACCACGAGCATATTGACGGGCTTTTTCAGTAACATCACGGGTGCTGAGAACGAAATGCCCAGTAGGTGTTCACAAAAGACATGAATCTCCTGGCTATCCCCGCAAGCACTGTCTGCGGGTTTTCATAATATTTTCTCCTGTGGTTGGAACTCTTTTTCCGGGGTTGTTTTCATGGGCTTTTTTATACTTTTCAATATGTTGTTTGTCAACAAAAGAGTGTTACGAAGTCAAAAGAGGCCTCGCTTCTACGGCGAAAAAGGAAACTATTATTCCGTATAAAACGATGATCACAATCCAAAGCCTGTGCCATCCACTTAATCTCATTATTGTTCCTTGAGCACTAACGCAGAATTAAGGGCCGGGAAACGATTAAGCACGGACCTCATTAAATGCACAACATATCAATATGATACGATTTTATAAAGTGGCGCGGCCTTTCCGGTCCCTCTTAAATGACAGGTTCGGTAAAATTATATTTGATCAAAGGCTTTCATCAAATCTGAAGCTTCTTTATAAGGAGATGCCCCACATGCCTTACAAATCCAATAAAACTCAGCCAATCAGTTGAAGGCTGTTTGGCAGCGTTGGTGGCACATTGTGCTTAAACGCTGCCCACTGCCTGAAATCGATGACCGTTTGCTGCTTGCCGGCGACGGCATCAAGATATGCAAGGAGGCCGAAAAGATGCCGGCGGTCAAAAGACTGCACCAGGAATCGGACAACTCAGGCAAAGCGCCGGACATCTATGGCCACCACTGGTGGCGTAATTGGTATCCTGGGCGGTCGGGTAAAAAAATTATTCTGTATCCCCCTCTGTGCCGAGATGCATGAAGGGGTCGCCGATATCCGCCGACTGCAAAACAAAGCCGATCCGGTTATCGATGGTCGCACCAAGGTCAGCATCACTACCTTGATGGCAGTCATGGCCGCTGATGTAGTAGCGACCATGGGAAAAAGGTGCCTGCTGATGCTCAATGCCTATTTTGCAGTGGGGCCGGTGTTTGCGATCCTGGAAAAGGTGGTTGACCAAAACGGTCGGCGCCTGGTCCATATTGTCACCCGGGCCAAAAGCAATATCGTGGGCTACGGTGATCCGCCAGCCAAAACCGGTCGCCGCGGCAGGCCACGTCGATATGGCCTGAAGGTGAACCTCATGGCGCTGTTTAAGACAACGACGGCTGCATTTGAACAGACCGGCCTTGAGTTGTATGATTGTTGTAAAACCGTTTCCTTTCTGTATCAGGATTTGTTCTGGAAACCTTTAGGTGAAAAGATCCGCTTTGTACTGGTAGTAGACGGCGCCGAGCGGTTCATTTTGATGTGCTCGGATTTGACCTTGT
>JBFFHG010000710.1:0-3059 GCA_041557055.1 Desulfosarcinaceae bacterium | reverse complement strand
GTCGCGTGCGACGTAATTTTGGCTGAGGGTGGGGCAACCCGCCCTGACCGCATGGGAGAAGTCAGCAGACGGCATAGTAGCCGGTGGAAACGAGCCCCACAGTGTGGGGAGGTCTCACCCCGGTGAAGGCCTGAACGGTGCCCGGCCCGAATGGGACGGGTAAATGTTAACGACAAGTAGAAGGTGCGTACTTATGAGCATACGGCCACAGCAGATGGAAATGTTCACAGCGTCGCAGACGGCCGAACGTCTGGGAGCGAACGACCGGTTAATGGATATGATCCTTGAGCGCCGGAATATGTTCAGAGCCTTGAAACAGGTCCGGGCCAACAAAGGTGCCCCCGGAATCGACAAGATTAGCGTCGAGCAGATCGGAGGCTACCTGAGGCGTCACTGGACCGAAATCAAGGCGGTTTTGCTCAATGGAGATTACAAACCCGTGCCGGCGAGGCGCAAAGAGATCGACAAACCGGACGGTGGAATCCGTTTGCTCGGAATCCCGACCGTCCTGGATAGAATCATCCAACAGGCCATCGCGCAGATTGTGGAGCAGATCTGGGATCCAACCTTCTCTGAATTCAGTTATGGATTCAGACCCGGAAAGTCGGCCCATGACGCTGTCCGCCAGTCGAAGCAATACATGTTGGACGGATACACCCATGTTGTCGATATGGATTTATCGAAGTTTTTCGACAGAGTGAACCACGACAGGCTGATGAGCCGTCCGGCATCAAAGGTAAAGGATAAACGCGTATTGAAGCTGATACGCCGATACCTGAATGCCGGGACGATGATCAACGGTGTCGTCACCTACGCGGACGAAGGGACGCCCCAGGGCAGCCCGCTTTCGCCACTGCTTTCCAATATCGTCCTGGACGAACTGGACAAGGAGTTGGAAGCAAGAGGGCACAAATTCGTCAGATATGCCGATGACTTCAGAATCTACCTCAAAAGCCTCAAGGCGGCCGAGCGGGTGCATCTGCGCATCACGAGGTTCCTAACTGGCAGACCAAGACTCAAGGTAAACGAAGAGAAAAGTGCGGTCAGCCGCCCTTGGTTGCGCAAGTTTCTCGGTTTTACCTTCATCCACATGTACGGGCAATCCAAAATACGGATTCACGCCAAAACCATAGAACGGTTTAAGCAGCGAGTCCGGGAACTGACCAACCGCAACTGTGGCAAGAGCCTGAACCAAGTTGTCAAAGAGCTGAATATGTATCTCAGAGGATGATGGAACTACTTCCGACTCACCGAAGCCAGATACGTACTAAAGGCACTGAAGACATGGATCCTCAGGCGGCTTCGGAGTCTCGTCTGGAAGCAATGGAAGAATTCTCGTACCAGAGTGCGAAACCTTGAAAAGCTCGGCATTGACCACGAACACGCCATGACTTGCGGAAACGCACGCAAGAAATACTGGCGTATGAGTAAGGTCAAATGGGTCGTCTTCGCAATGCCGGAGCATTATTTCATCAGGAAAGGATTATACCTTCCCGGAAACTGACCTTCCTTAACAGCCGAACCGCCTTGGTACGCGATCCGTATGCCGGGTGGTGTGGTGGGAGGGGCGCTCAGTAATGGGCGTCCCTATCCCTATTAGGCATCCTGTTTGGGTGGAAAATTAAGTGCACCTGTTTGGTAATAAAATTTCCATTCACCAGTTGATAGTTTTGTGTATATTTTACAAACGCGCCCTTTCCAATGAGATTCTTCTTTGGTGATTTTATGTCGCCAAAGGGTGTCTATATCGACCACAGCGAATGCTGCATCTTGTTCTTTGGAAATTTCGATCTTCACAGTATCACGATGATTATGGACTAAATCATAGGAATCAAATAGGTCATGCCAATTCCTGCGCCACCGATCTTTATCAAATCTTCCCATAACAAAGACCCAGTCGATGGGATCATGGGAGTCTGCTGTTGGCGGGAATGGCCAAGCCAAATCTGGATGGATCATGGATAGGAATGGATCAGGATCTTTCGTGTCCCACCCCTTGGTTTCAAGATCTACCATTTCTTGAATCTTTTTTACCATTGCTGTACTCAAGTACCTTCTCCAATTATATTGCCTAACGCTCCGCATGACCGGCCGGGAAAACGAACGATGCCTACGCAAATGCAATGTTCAATGATGGCTGCGAAAATGTTATAAATCGCATCGTTTTCCCGGTCCGCTGTCTATGCGATTGTTCGGCTATTCCAATTTCCATCATTTGAGAATGGGAATGAGTTTTGTCATTATATCACGCCCCTGTTTTATGCCTTTGTGATAAATTTTAGAGGTTGAGCAGATAATATAGTAATTGTATTACTCTTTCTCTTACAATAGTAGTACGATACCCCACCCGTGATATCCATGCAGAACTGCCAAAGTTACCACGAGTCCAATTATTAATAATAAATTCAAATTCTGCATCACGAAATTTCAACCACTTTTCTTGGGAATTCTTTAATTCTTCCTGCTGTTCCTTTGGTAGTTTTTGTATTAACGAGCTGTATGCAGTATTGAGTTCTTTGTCTAGAAAAATAAAATAATCATTATAGGCGACCGAATACTCTTGATTTTTGTTTTTAGGGTTATTTATTTTATCAATAAAGACTTTCTCACGTGACTTGAATTCGCCTATGTAGTCAGGGGCTTCTGGGTTATCAATAGCATAGGTCAGCGTAGTTAAAAGGCAAACAACAGTTATTGCTGCCAAATAGACTATTTTTTTTTGTAATATAGATAAGTTCATATCTACCACCTTTGATAGATATTCTTTGAATAAATATTCCACTCTGCCCTCCGTCGGTTTTCTAAACCCCTCATAACTTTTCCTCTTGATTTGTTCCACGCCATCCAGGCTTTTTCTAAACTGGAGTAAGGCGTTTTGCTGGAATGATCGTTAACGAGTTTTAAAATAGATGAAGAGGAAAAGGCAGATTCACCAATATTGAAAGCCAGCATTACTAATGCATCAAATTGGTTCTGCGAAAGCGGCACCTTGACTAAGGATTTGACTTTTTTTTCAAATGGAGCAAGATCACTTTTGAAAAGCATAAACGCTTGAGATT
>JBFFHG010000709.1:0-3064 GCA_041557055.1 Desulfosarcinaceae bacterium | reverse complement strand
TGAGCCCGCCCACGAATGCCATGGGCAGAATGGCCGCGATCACCGCCAGGGTCGCCAGAATGGTGGGGTTGCCCACCTCGTCCACAGCCGCTATGGCCACCTTGAACCGGTTGCGGCCCTTGTTTTCAGGCAGGTGGTTATGACGCACCATGTTTTCCACCACCACGATGGCGTCATCCACCAGAATACCGATGGAGAAGATCAGGGCAAACAGGGTGATGCGATTGAGGGTATAGCCGTAGAGGTAGAAAGTGGCCATGGTCAGGGCCAGGGTCACGGGAATGGCCAGGGCCACCACCCCCGATTCGCGATGCCCCAGGGTAAACCATATCAGCAGGGTCACCGAGATGACCGCGATGGCCATGTGGTAGAGCAGTTCATTGGATTTTTCTTTGGCGGTCTCTCCGTAATGGCGCGTGATGGTCATATGAATATTGTCGGGGATGATGCTGCCGCGCACATCGTCAACCCGCCGCAACACATTTTCAGCCACGGCAATGGCATTGGTGCCTTTGCGTTTGGCCACGGTCAGCGTGATGGCCGGAAAGCGTCCCTGCTTTTGAATCGCTTTCTCTTCGGCAGCCGGACCGGTCCCGAAAAAAACATATTGGTCGGGTTCGGCCGCGCCGTCCAAAATGGTGGCCACATCCTGAAGATAGACAGGACGGCCGCCATGGATGCCCAGAACCACCCGCTCCAAATCTTCCACAGTTTTGAGAAAACCGCCCACATGGACGGTCACCCGGCCCTTTGTGGACGGATAGCTGCCGGCATTGGCCTCCTGGTTGGCGGCCTGAATCATCATCGCGGCCTGCTCCAGATCCATACCCACCGATGCCAGCCGCACAGGATCGAAAAGCACTTGAACCTGCCGCCGGGCGCCGCCGATGATGGAAGTGATGGATACATTGGGTTCTCTTTTGATCACATTCTCCACCTCGGCGGTCACCCGGCGAAGCATATAGTGATCGGCTTCTTCCGACCAGAAAGTCAGCGCAAGAACGGGCACATCATCGATATAACGGGGTTTGATCAGAGGCGGTGAAGCGGCCCAGGGGATACGGTCGTAATTGGCCATCAACTTGGACTGCAAGCGCACGATGGACGATTCTTCGTTCTGGCCCACATAGAAGCGCACCACAGCCATACTCATGCCCGGGCTCGACGTGGTGTAGACATACTCCACCCCCGGAATTTCCCAAAGCAGTTTCTCCATGGGGCTGGTGATGCGCTGCTCCACCTCCTTGGCGCTGGCGCCGGGCATCTGGACGAATATATCGATCATGGGTACGATGATCTGGGGCTCCTCTTCCCGCGGCAATGCGATCACGGCCGCAATACCCAGTAAAACAGAGGCCACGATCACCAGCGGCGTCAATTTTGAATCGATAAAAAAACGGGCGATTTTTCCGGCGGTACCGATTTTTTCTTTCATGCATAAACTCCATCAAAAAATGGGTTCAGCGTTCAAGGTTGAATGCTTCGAAGCCATAAACTTTGAACTTGAATTCAAGTATTGTTTTCTACTTCAGCGCCGTCCTGCATGGTGCGCGGGACGGTTTGGAGGTATCGCTGGCCGTCGTTCAAGCCGGAGAGCACCTCCACCTGGTCGCCATAAATTTTACCGGTGCGCACCAACCGGAAATGCGCGGTTTGCCTGTCATCCACAATAAAAACCCCGTTGAGCTGCCCCTGGGCGACCACGGCGGTCCGGGGGATCAGCAGCATCCCCTCGCCGCCCACCGGGATGAAGACGCGGGCAAACATGCCTGACTTGAAATCCGGGCCCTCGGGCATCCGGACCTTGACCTGAAAAGATCGGCTGCGGGCATCAGCAAAAGGAACGATGCGCCCCACCTCTCCGGTAAACGCCTCGCCATTCATGGCCGGGACCACCACCTTTACTTCCAACCCCAGCTTGACGGCCTGAATGTGGCGCTCGGGCAGCACCAGGTCGGCGCAGAAAAGCCCCTCCTGCTCAATGGTCAAAAAAGGCGTGCCCGGCGAAGCCAAATCCCCCGGGTTGATCATTTTAGCCACCACCCGCCCATCGTAGGGCGCCCTTACCAGCGCATCCTTCTGGCTCACCCTGGCGGCATCCGCTGCGGCTTGAGCCTCACGGTGGCGGGCTTCGGCGCGATCGAACTCCTGCTGAGAAGCGGATTGTTCCCGCAGCAATTGCTGATAGCGCCGATACTCCTTGGCCGCGACCTGGGCGTTGGCCTGAGCTTGCGCCAACTGCGCCTTGACCTGGCGTTCATCAAGGGTGACCAGCAAATCCCCCTGCTTGACCATGTCCCCTTCGCGGACATGCACGGCGCGAACCACCCCCATCAACTTGCCGGCCACGGTGCTCGCCGTTCGCGCCGTCACCGTACCCACCGCCTCGTAAAAAACAGGCTGCTGAGTCACCTGTGCCGTTGCAACCGGCGCGTTCACTTTGGGCGCCGCCCCCGCTTTCTCTGTATTTCCCGGTTGGATCTTCTCGCCACAGGCGAAAACCCAGACCGAAAGGAAGAAAATGAATAGGACGTAGCTGCTTACTCTCTTCATTCTGTACTCCATATTTGCTGATTTGTTGACAGCGAAAAAACACACCCAATCCAAAGTCAAGATTGTATATTTACAAAATACTTTCTCATAACACGCCAGCGTTCACCCGGCTTGACGAATCCACAATTCAACCATTTGGCGAATCACTCAAATGTCCTGTCAATGGTACCCGCCGCCAGCGCCAGTTCGATCCGGGCCACCTTATAATCGTGCATGGCTTTAAAATGCCGGGTGCGGGCCTGCTGCAAGGCTGTTTGGGCATCGAGAAGATCCACGATGGTAAGCAGGCCGCTGCTGTATCGATTGGCCACGATACGCAGGCCCTCTTCAGCCTGATCCACCGCCTGGCGGGCGACGGCGATGCTTTGCCAAGAGCTTTTGGCCTGGTAAAAGGCCCTTTGGGTCTCCACCCGCACACCGAGCTCCAATGCTTTGCGCAGGGCCTGAACCTTGGCCGTCATGGATTTTGCGGCCGCCGCCTGGGAAGAGATGCGTCGACCGCTGTAAAGAT
>JBFFHG010000708.1:0-3065 GCA_041557055.1 Desulfosarcinaceae bacterium | reverse complement strand
CTCTGCATATTCCTCTTTCATGAAACACCATATATGCTTGTTTGTTCTCCAAAATAACTATGTGCCGATAAACCCTTTCATGAATTTTGAATATTTTCTTTTAGATACTGTGGATAGAGATATAATTCGCAGAGGAAACAATACGTATGTACATATAGCGGATGAAATCTGGACATTTGGCGCAATATCCGATGGCGTTTTTGAAGAGATACGACTTGCGAAAATACTTGGGAAAGAGGTTCGCCATTTTTCACTTGGAAAGACCCTTGATTCAATAAGGGCCCTGTCCCTAAGCAAATTGCGCTATGAAGATGGTGTTGCGCGGGTTGAAGATTTACCCTAACGTTGCATAAAAAAGATGGCAAAAGGTTAGAGGTGGTTTCAACGAAGCCTGTTGCGTATTGAAACCGCATCACATTAAAGCGTCATGTGAGGAGCAAACCAAATCTGTCTATTTCTGGATGGGCGCTAGGTAGTGACCAATTTGTCGTATGTCTTTATAATATGGGATTGTTCGGGGTTTTAAAGGTTGCGGATTACCAGGACGGCGGGCTGTTGGCCCAAATCGCTATTGTTTGGCCATCATATATATTGGTGCACTTGTGAGGTTTGGTGGAATCCAGGATGATGCTGTCACCCGTTTCAAGGATATATGTTTTGTTTTCGCAAACCACTTCAAGCCGTCCCTCTATTACAAATCCACACTCCTCGCCTTCATGGGAATACATTTCGCCTACGGTGGCACCTTTTTCAAATACGTTGTAAATTAATGCGACGTGATGCTTGAACGGCTCAGGCGTGAGCAAATAGTAGGTTACCCCGCTTTGAGTTTTCAGGAAATTGCGCTGGTTCGACCGTATCACCGGATCAGCCAGCGGTTCTTCGTCAAAAAAGGCGCTGATGGGCACTTCCAGGGCTTTGGCAATGGCCATCAGCGAATTTACCGATGGGTTGGTTTTGTTTTTTTCCACCTGACTTAGCAGGCTGCTGGTGACCCCGACCTTTTCAGCAATTTCCTTAATGGTCATTTTTTTGTCGATTCTGATTTTTCGAATACGCTCGCCTAACATATAAATGTACCTGTCCTCAATTTTTTAATAGTCGCCCCTATGTATTTTACAAAACAAAAAACTTCAAGGGTATTTAAAATTAAATAAAATTTAATTGTCAAAAAGCATCGTTCCGCCTTCCAAAACCACCTTTGCGTCAAATATTTTGTCATTTCTGATCAAGAATAGTGAGCCGGGGTTAAATAAATCAAGAAAAAATTAAATATAACTTAATAAATATCTTGACACTTAATTGGTGCCGTCGTATCAGAAGGTATGCTTAATATCTTGCATGGCTTCGAAACCATCATCGGTTAAACTATATCAGACTGGCGCAAAGTCAGTGGATTCTACTGGAGGTATTGTTAATGGAAAACAGAAAGTGGTTAAGCACCGAATATCCGCATATTCTATTTGAGGACAACACGGTGGGACGTTTGAAAAAAGAGATTTGGGATGCTGATGAACAAGCCCTTGATGCCATTTTGGCGGATTATGGGATTCCCTCGCCATCCGAACTGGGGCAGGCCGGATGCTATATTCAAAACACGCCCAGGGTCCGATGTATTGAAAAAAGAAAGCAAAACGATATCGTATTCATTCCCATTGGATGTACGGAAAACCACGGTATGCATGCCAACACAGGATTAGATACTTTTATGGTGACCCAAATTCTGGAAGGTGTGCGACGCTATACAGCCAAACAGGGCCGGGAGATCAATTTGGCCTTTACGCCTCTGAATTACGGCGGCCATCCCTACCATCACATGGGCATGCCCGGAACTGTGATCCTGCCCAAAGAGGTGGTGGAGGAGATCGTTATTTACACCATGCTCGGGCTATGGAACGATGGTTACCGTAAAATTGTTATGATAAATAATCACGGCCATCTATGGATGCTGGAATCCGCGATTCAGGAGTTTATGAAGCGTTTTCAATTGCCGGGCATTTTTCAGGTATTGGACTGGCACAGGGCGGTGCGTGAATTTTTTATGCCCGTGGACCGGGAGGACAGCCTGGAAACCAACTTCATTCATGCGGATGAGAGCGAGACTTCCGTAGCTCAGCTCATGTTTCCTGAGATGATTGATATGAGCGCGGCCGAGGATGCTGACGGCGAGCAGTTCCTGCCCGAAGGCCATTTTGACACGTCGGTGGATCCCTTCCGGCGTCCTCACCGCTGGTCCGAAGGTGAAGGTCACTTTGCCATTGAGCGTCATGCCACCCCCCAAGGCGTGGTGGGCAAACCGACCCTTTCCGACCCCCGCAAGGCCAAAAGACCCATTGCAGCGATTTTAAAGTATTTGACTCTGCTCAATGACCAGATCCTGGACGCTTTTCCGGCTGGTACGGTTCCGCCCGTGGAAAAGGTTACCCTGAGAACGCCTGAAGAGCTGGCGCCTTTTCTCAAGGAACCTTTTAGCGATGGCTGGAAGTCGGTATACGAGCTGCCTCACATGGGGCCTTTTCACAAGGCATAGCGGGCAATGCTATTCATGAATGCGTTCAGCCCATCAGTTGCAGCCATATTTCCATAAGGATTTGTCTATCATCCGTCTGTTGACTTGAAACACTTATTTCAAGGGGGATCTGAGAGATGCCGGATTCGGTAACGCCCATTGTTACGCAGATCTTGATGGCGCCCCAGACAGAAAAGAAAACGGATGAAAGGATATGGAATGGCAATAAACTGAAAAAAGACGGCGCCCGCCCGGAATCGGGCGCTGCATCCGGTACGGTTCCGGTGTTTGCCTTTTTTTTAAGTGCGGCCCCGGATAACCGTATGTTCTGCGCCAGAGGCACTCTTAATTGGAATGCCTCCCAATCAAGCGTTGCTGTCATTGGCGCCTGCTTGCTGATGATTACCGGTGAATTCGATCTTCCCATGGACTCTGCGATCGGCTTTGCCGGGATGGTCATCGCCATTCCCGCCACCTGCTGGGGCTGGCCGATTTTGCTGTCGTTTTTTATGGCGTTTGATTTGGTCCTGCCGGCCGGTTGTCTGAACGGCATCAT
>JBFFHG010000707.1:0-3066 GCA_041557055.1 Desulfosarcinaceae bacterium | reverse complement strand
TTGAGACGTTGCTGGAATTGCCGGGGGTGGGACGCAAAACCGCCAATCTGGTCCTGGTGGAGGGATTTAAAAAGCCGGCCATTTGTGTGGATACCCATGTCCATCGCATCAGTAACCGCATTGGCTATGTGCAAACCAAAACGCCGGATCAGACGGAGATGGCCCTGTGTGCAAAACTGCCGCGTAAGCATTGGATTTGTTACAATGAGTTGCTGGTGGCCTTTGGTCAGGTTCTTTGCCGCCCGGTGTCGCCTTTTTGCAGCAAGTGCCCGGTAGAGGAGATGTGTCCGCGTATGGGGGTATCAAAATTTCGTTAGCCATGATTTGAAAACCCGCCTGCAGGCCCGATTTCGGTGTTGGGGCGGGGGATTCAATGCTCAAAACATAAATGCCCGTTGGGTTGATTTCAGAGATTTGAGTTTAACGGCTTGACACCTCAAAATCAATCTGTCATAAAGTTTTTATTCTTACGATTTATTGCCTTTGAAATTCTTCGTATATTGTATGTTCGGACATGGACCTGCTACGGTAAACCATTTGCTTTTCATGATTTTCAGAAGCACCATCGTTTGAGCGCGAACCTCGTGCTTAAAACCGTTTTTTTAAAATTTTTGATCCGCTTACTAATTTTTGCTGCATTTTTTAGAAGTGATTTCAAAAGTCTTCCACTTCTAAACATTCGAGCAGTAGTTGATTGGAACCATTCCTTGCGAAACGTTTGCCGGAAAAGGAGGAGATGATGACACTGTCACCCATTACCAGGGCAATTGAAGAGATTCAACAGGGCAACATGATTATTCTGGTGGATGATGAAGATCGGGAAAATGAAGGGGATCTGGTCATGGCTGCTGAAGCTGTGACGGCTGAAGCCGTTGCTTTCATGGCTATTAATGGTCGGGGGTTGGTATGTTTATCCCTGGAGGCCGACAAGATTTCACGCTTGGAAATTCCCATGATGCCGGTTCATAATCATACGCTTTTCGGAGCGGCCTTCACGGTCTCCGTAGAAGCCAAAGAGGGTGTGACCACCGGGATTTCAGCCCATGACCGGGCGCACACCATCAAAACCTTGATTGCCGAGCAGGCCGGCTCTCGGGATTGGGTCAGCCCGGGGCATTTGTTTCCTCTCAGGGCCCAGCCCGGCGGTGTGCTGGAACGCAACGGCCACACCGAAGCCAGTGTTGATCTGGCGCGGTTGGCCGGGTTGAACCCCTCGGCCGTAATCTGTGAAATTATGAAAGACGACGGCACCATGGCCAGGTTGCCGGATTTGAAGAGGTTTGCTGATCGGCATGGGCTTGGCCTGTACAGTATTGAACAACTTATCACATACATGCGGGCCCGGCCGTTCACCCGGGTTGATGACGGTGATGGGAACCAGGCTTTTGCCGCATCGGCATGACCGAAGAGGGTTGTCTGCTTTGCCAAAAAGCGCAGCCTTGAAAAATCGACTACAAGTCATTTCAAAAAACGGATTTTGGTTCAAGATCAAGGCGGATTCGAGTTTCAAACCGGAGGCATACGCCTGTATGTCGAGGATTTGAAATTCGAATCCAACATCTATATGGCCGCGGAAGTCAAGAGAAAATAATGCCCCCTTGGAATCGGATTTTCGTTTTTTTACTTCCGTTTTTCACTGGCAGACACAAGGCTTAAGCAACAGGGCTGCGATTTGGCTATGGCTGAAAAAAATGCTTCATATCCAAATCCCTTTTATTTTTCAGGATAAAGTAAATGGCCCGGCCCGGTTTGTGGGGGTGAATTCCCAGTGCCTTGCCCTTATTTCGTTTAGTGGGCTTATGATAGGGGGATCAATACCTTACAATATCGAAATTAAGGGGGCGGGTCTTTACCTCGGCTGCTCAGAATTGCTGATCGCGGCCATAACAAGTATCAAGGGCATTCAGTGGATCGTAAGGACCATGCGCCTACTGATGCCCGCCGTTAGCGCGCCAAGCAAAGCTCGGTGCATCTTGCAGGGTGCAAGTCCCTGTCGGGCAAGGGTTAGCCACCCACCCGTATCGAGTGTTGCGCCTGTGGCGGAGTTCCGGATGGTCCGGGGCGAACAAAACAGGTGAAGCGTACACAGATAATCCTGTAGGCCGTAGGGATGACTGTACCCCCTTAAGTGCTGGTACAGCCCCGAAAAGGGCTTCTTGCAGTCGGCGAGTGTCTTGCGTTCACGAAGCCAATATGAAGGAATCGTAGACTCTTTGCAGGGCTTGTTGCCCTGAGCGATGGTGAGATTCTGGAGGGCTGCCGGGGTCATCAGGCCATGGCATGCAGGAAGAGATGCGTCAGGAACTTGGGGGACCCAGCAGGTTCCCATCATCAGATGGGTAGGATAACCGAACCCAAAGGGATAGGGGACTGATGACCTGCAGGGCGTCGGATCAGTTCATAGTAATCTGAGACGGTAGGGCCGATTGCATGGGGAAGGGGCTGACAATGGTACGTGGTCCTCAAAGGAAACTTCGCACCGGACAAGTAGGGCCGGACAATGCAAGCAAACCTCACTGAGGAGAATAACAACGTCCTTGATGGTAAGGATTACGGAAGTGAGTACCATTGAGGAGCCCGGTGCGGGAAAATCGCACGCCGGGATCTGTGCGGGGGGTGCCGGGTAACCGGCATCCCTACCGCGACTGTTTAAAAATCAAGTGAGGAGACATTGTCATAACAGAATACCAACATGTTTTTCCGTTAACATTCAAACCTTCAGAATTACTTTTTGACAATGAAGAGACTAAGGAAATTCTTAAATTTTTTTTCAAAACGATCAAGAATTCATTGATGGGTTAGTTATTACTGACAGGCTGAGAAACTTGGCACAGGGACTTTTAGTTGAAGCTGTTGATGCCACATATGCAATAGGTTTTGTAAAGATTATCTATGATACATTTTTTCTTAAGCCGCCTCAGCCCAAAATAAGGAAAATTTTAACTAAACTTAGCAAAAAGGCTGCGATGCACTGGTTCAAGCACGCAAGCGCAACTGATCTGACGACCATTAAAATCTACGATTGTGTTCGCAAAACCATCGCCATAAAATTTCGCCATTATTTCA
>JBFFHG010000706.1:0-3067 GCA_041557055.1 Desulfosarcinaceae bacterium | reverse complement strand
CATCCAGAACATTCCAAAAGGATGGCTCAGGTACCCAAATATCAGCAAAAGAATCAAACGCGACTGATTTGTTTTTACATCACGCCAGGGACGCCTATTCCGATCAGATGTTATTTGCCGGCCATCGCAGCCACAGCAGTCATCGCAGCCATAGTAGCCACCGCAGTCACTATTCGTCACGGTCATATGATTACACCACACCATCGCCCTCGGCGCCGAGTAAAACAACTCCACAAAAAGAAACCTTGCCTTCAAAAAATCAACCGGCAAAAGGCCAATCCAGCAGCAGTGAGAAATCACCAGCTCCAATCAAAAAATATAATATCGCTGATGTAAAGATGGTTCAGATAGCCCTAAACACTTTGGGGTATAATGCCGGCACGGTTGATGGATTGGAAGGCAAGTCCGTTAAGGAAGCCCTGGGCAAATACCAGCAATCTTGCGGATTGCAGGCTGACGGAAAAATTGACAGTCAGACATGTTTAAACCTTGCGAGGACAATCAAGAAAAAGTTTCCAGAAGATGAGAATGCTAAAAAAATATACAATAATTTAATGCGGTTATATCTAAAGCTTGCAGTTGAATAATCAATGTCATTAACTTAGCGGCACAAAAACACTATAAAGAAAAGGAGAAAAGGGGGCAAGAGTAACCCCCTGTATCACCCGTAATCAAAAAAACAATACAGACCACCTGCCGATGGGGAACTGCAAATCGGGGTGGCTTTTAGTGAGTTGGGAAATATGTTTGTGGGCCGCTACACTTACCCCTGGGCCGTTAATTTCCTATCAAGTTCCCCTAATCGCTTATCATCAATTTTGTAGATAATACGGATTGCCGCCTTCAAGGCGCCGTTTACTGCAACCTCTGATTCAGACAGACCGGAAACCATTTCCCGGGCAGGAACCGGCACTCCTGACGCATCGTTTCCGATGCCGGCACGTACGAGCAGTGCGCCCATACCGTAATGAAGGCGGCTATAGATCTGCAAAGGCAAAGAGGCTGCCACGTGGCCAACATCTGGCTTGAAATCAGACCGCAATTGAGCGGAAAGGGTTATCCTCTGTCCAAGGTGGACTATGCCGCGGATAGAAGAAGGAAAAAAGGTCTGCTCTTGACGCATTAGGCATTTAATGAGTCAAGAGCAGATTTGACCATTGCCCCCTTCTATAGCTAATCTCCCGTGCAGCAAACTGCATAAGCGGTAACATTACGACCAGGATAACTGGATGCACATGACCACGTAGTTAGGGATGATGGGTAACTTGCAATCAGATCCTCATACTCCGGCGCACCTCCTGTTGTACTACTGATACGACACCCACCATTAAGCATTATGGGTGCAAGGTTCTGCGGGCAGGTAACATTAGCGGTTTGTCCGCCCGTGTTTTCGAGTCTAACACATGTACCAACGCCAGAGAAGGTGATTTTCTCTGAACTTATTACTTTTTGTTCCAAGGACGATTCACTCATATCCTCTGCAAAAATTTGATCTGTTTGCCATAAAAAAGAGGAAACCGTAATAAATTTACCCTCATCATTTTCCTCGACGGTACCCGTCACCTTGACTTTCTCGCCGGTATAATTGTCAATCAACTCATCGCCCTGGGTGTTGTCCGCAATTTCGTAAACCTGTCCGCTGCCATCGACAATCTGGTAGTTGTCGTAGACCTCGCCTTCAATGGTGACCATATCCGCGGCCCATGCCGCCAACGGCAGGGCCACGAAGATGGTTGCCACGAACAATGCCATGACAGATTTTATCTTGCCTTTTCCCATTTTTTGTCTCCTTCATGTTAAAAATTGGATTAAAGATCGGCCGCCATCGGCGTCACTTTCCGGTACAACGGGTACATACTTCATAAGTGTAACCCGCTGATGTGCCATCTATTTCATTAGAGTCTATAGTATAAAAACACCTCCTTTAATTAAATGTTTCCCCAAATTAATGCTACTTTTCCGTAAATGCCTATCAAATAAAGATTTGGCAATTTCGAGGATATTTTAGAACTTTTTGCAGTTCGATTTTCAATCGGTCATCTCCGCTGGTTTATAATAGCTGTAAAAGGATATTCGATTTGATTTTATTACTCCTTTGATTGTAAATTTATTAACCATAATCCCAATGTTGCAAAAGGGGGTACTTATTATTTAATATAACCTTGGCCTGTTCTACGCTGTATGTGATCGTTTTAATTAAAGTCGGATTGAAATGGAAGAGTATGTTTTTTTCTGCGTAATTATTTGAAAAGCAAAAGGAATACAGAAAAAGATATGGCGTATGTATTGGAATACTTTTTCGTAACTGAATGGATAATCAAGCGATTATTTGTTAGTAATCGTATCTTTCCCGACCACCTTTCCTACTTGTTTTGAAGCCTAATTGTTAATTGCAGAAACTGTATGCGAAGGTAGCAGATTGCCCATTTTGTGTCAATAATGTTTTTACTCTTAACAATATACTATTAATAGGAGCAAAACCATTCCGGCTGAAAAGGTGCTCGTGGAACTGAAACAAAAAATTGAGCGGGACTTTGGGCAATGAAGTTTACCGTGGAGTTTACCCGGGACGCCCGGCAAGACCTGCTTGAGATCTACGATAAGATCAAAATCGATGGGCGGCCACAAATAGCTAAAAAACCGGTTCAAGATCTCACCGAAATGTGTCTGAGCCTGGAACAGAATCCGGAACGCGGCAGCGTTCCCCGCGAACTGAGTTCGTTCTGCGGCATTTTGTGTCGCCAGTTGATCTTCAAGAAATTTCGAATTTTTTACTATATCATCGGCAAGGTGGTGATTGTTGCAAGGGTAATTTACGGGAGGCGTGATATGGAAACAGCATTACAAAAAAGAGGATTGTTTTAGGAAGGGGAGGGGAAAAGCCTGCTCTTGACGCATCTTCTTTGTTGTATCACCATTAGAAGATGCCGCGCTACAATCAGAAAGTCTCTCGTCTGGCCCATCTGTATTTGAAATTTTATAGTCATTAAGATTCATCGATAATTTCCAATGTTTTTTGGCTCATAACGAACAACTAAGGGGCCGGGAAACGAATACGAAAAGACCT
>JBFFHG010000705.1:0-3068 GCA_041557055.1 Desulfosarcinaceae bacterium | reverse complement strand
GCCAGGGGCAGGTCAAAGAGGTCATCATTGCAACCGGAACCAGTGTTGAGGGGGAGTCCACGGCAAGTTACATCGCCCAGCAGATTCCCCATGACTCGGTCAGGGTGACGCGTATCGCAACCGGCGTGCCGGTGGGGGGCGACTTGAAGTACGTGGACCAAATGACCCTAAAGTGTGCCATGGAGAGCCGTCGTGGGATCTGATCGGGCCCTGTTTGAGTGCACCCAGTGCGGGGCGTGTTGCAAGGGGTACGGCGGAACCTATCTGGAATCGACGGATATTGCCAGGATCGCCGAGTTCATCGGCGTGTCCGGTTCCGAATTTGAGCAACGCTATTGTGTGATTTCCGGCAATCGACCGGTGTTGGCCCAACAAGCCAATGGGTACTGTATTTTTTTTGAACACAATTGCATAATTCATGCGGTCAAACCGCGGATGTGCAGGCAGTGGCCTTATATTCAGAGCCTGCTGGTCGATATCGCCAATTGGCGCATGATGGCCAGTGTTTGCCCGGGCATGTGCATCAAATTGGACGACGAGCATTTGCGGACGGCAATTCGTAAAGAGATGAACAGATCATCCACTTCTACCTGAAGCACCCCAAATTATAAGACACCTTTTTTTTCTGCGCGAGCCAAAATTAATAAAGTGTCCATTGAACATGCCGATATATAGCATGGTATGGTTACACTTTATTGACACGCTTTTATAATTGTGGCATTAACTTATTAATTCCCTTAGTTATTTATAAAATGCAGTTTGTTCATAAACCCATTTAAGGAGGCTCTGATGTACCGCAAGTTCCTATTTTTGATTACAATTGTATTGCTATTGCTATCGTGGGGCTGCATGGAAGGCATGGTCAAGCCGGAAGCCAAGACCGATACCGGCGAGGAGATGGGGCTGTCCCCATATACCGGACCGAAGGCCCGCGTGGCAGTGGCTGATTTTGAGTGGAAGGTCGGCGGAAGCGGCAGCTCCACTAAAATGTCCATCGGTGGTCAAACCATAGAGGTTTCCCATACCGAACAGTCCGGCTATACCACCGGTTTAAGGGATATGTTGACCACCGCCATGGTGCAATCCAAGCGTTATCGCGTATTGGAGCGCCAGAATCTCGGTTCTTTGCAGCAGGAGATGGCTCTGGGGAACTCCGGCTATACAGATAAAACCGGTATTCAAAAGGGCGGCATCAAAGGCGCTGACTTGTTGATCATGGGTGCCGTAACCGGTTGGGAGCCTGGTACATCCGGCGGCGGCGGAAGCATCGGCGGCGGGATGCTGGGAAAAGCCACGGCTCTTTTTGGCGCTGTCCGCGGTGCTTACAAAAAGTCATCCATGGCCATGGATTTGCGTATCGTTGACACGCACACTTCGGAAGTTTTGGCGGCCACCCGGGTTGAAGGTATTGCCAAGGATGTGAACCTGGGCGGTTTTATAGGCGCATTCGGCGGTTCCGGCGGCATGGCGGGCGGATTGGGCGGATTTGCCAAAACCCCCATGGAAAAAGCCATTCGGACCTGCCTGTACAAGGCCACCAAATACGTTGTTGAGAATACGCCCCAGCAATATATGAAGTATTAGTTGGCGCTGATGAAATAAATCCGCAGCAAGCTCATCATATACAGCAACGGAGACTGCCGGCTGTATGCGAAAAAAGTTTAAAACAAAGGTGCGGGGGGCTGCGATTTTAGACGAGAAGATAAAGACCTCTCATGCGTGGGCGCATGGGGGGTTTTTTTGAACGCAAATTAAGTTGGGGTATCTTCAAGTGACTGAAGTTATAAGTGAACCAAGGTGCGTCGCGGGAGTCCTGTGAGTTTCCCCGCTTTTCAGCAGGATCAAAGTCCGGGACGTTGATCCTTCGCTGCACCTGATAAAAGGATCTATTTTGATCGAAGGATGTGAATATCCCGTTTGGGGTAGGGAATTTCTATGCCTGCCTTGTCAAAGGCGCATTTGACGTTGTCGGTGATGGCTGAAATGGTGTCCATGCGCCGTCTGGCATCGTTGATCCATACGCGCAACTGCAAATCCACGGCCGATTCTCCGAAATTGCGCACAACCACGCGGGGCGGCGGATCTTCAAGAATCCAATCCATTTTGGAGGCCACTTTCAGAATCACTTCCTTGGCGTGCTTGATATCGGTATCATAGGCGACCCCGATATTGATTCTGATGCGAATATTGGTGGAGATCAGGGTGTAATTGACAATGTCCCGTTTCATGATCTCATTGTTGGGAATGACGATAATGATGTTGTCCGTGGTTCTGATTTTTGTGGCCCTTAAACCGATATCGATCACATCCCCCCAGCTGGAAGATCCGGCCGGGGCGCTCCAGACCTCAATTCTGTCGCCGATCTCAAAAGGGCGGTCGATAATCAGGAGAATGCCGGCTATCAGGTTGGACAATGTGTCTTTGGCTGCAAAGCCGATAGCGATCCCCAATATCCCGGCGCCGGCAACAAAGGGCATGACATTGATTCCCATGATGTCCAGGGCCAGGACAATGGCCACTGCATGGATAATGGCGCCGGAAAAACGATTGAGTAACTCAAAAATGATGTCATCGATCTTGGTCTCTGTTTTGTCTGCCCAGCTTTGCTCGGCATACCTGAGAATCACCATGAAAAAACCATTGATGGGCAGAGCCAGCAGGACCACAAAAACCGCATGGAAAAGATTTTCAACCATCTGAAGGTGGAAAAGGCGAATCAAGTAGCTTCCCAGGAAGAGTAACAAGCCCAACCCCATCGCTTTTCGAACCATGGCGAGCAACTGGCCGTTGATTCGCACCCACTTCATATCCGACAATCGTTTGCTCAACAGTTTCAATCCTGCCTTGATACTCCACCATGCCAGGATGGAAAAAAGAATTGCAACAGCGGCCTTGATGATCATCGCCAAAAAGATGTTCTCTTGAACAACTCTGTCTATTCGATCAAGAAATTCGATCAATTGATTCATAGGATACGTTCATAGCTCCTTGTCAATCATTGCCTGTTCAATTTTCAGGTTTACCTTTGTTTTACGCAAAATATTAGAAAGTGTCCATTCAGAAATAGG
>JBFFHG010000704.1:0-3070 GCA_041557055.1 Desulfosarcinaceae bacterium | reverse complement strand
GTAGCCCACATGCAGGGTCAGATGGACCGGCCGGACCCCTTTTTGAATCAACTTCTCCAATAGGGCCTCGGTAAAATGCAGTCCGGCGGTGGGCGCTGCAATGGCGCCCTCACGGGCAGCATAGACCGTCTGATAGGTCCGGCGATCCTGGGGGTCGTCATTGCGTTGGATATAGGGCGGCAGGGGAATATGGCCGATATTGCGTAAAATTTGATCAAACCGCCCCTGCCCCTCAAAGGAGACCGTGCACGTGGCGGGCGAAACCGCCTTGACCACGGCCGTCAGCCCCTGGTCAAACAAAAGGCGGCTGCCCGACCTGGGACGTTTGGACGATTTGATCAGACACTGGAATATTTTTTGCCGCACCCCCTGGGCATAGTCGAGAATCAACACCTCCACCTTGCCGCCGCTCTCCTTGCGCCCCAGCAAACGACCGGGGACCACCTTGGTATTGTTGAGAATCAAGACATCCCCGGCGTTGAGCAACGTTACCACATGGTCAAAGCGCCCATGGTCCCATTGGCCGGTGTGCCGTTGCAGGCAAAACAACCGGGACCGGTCCCGTTGGGCCACGGGATGCTGGGCGATCAGCGCTTCAGGCAGATCATAGTCGTAATCGGACAGAGCGTACATTGGATCTGGATTACCTTTTCACAGCAGTTCAATTGTTGTGAACACTTTTTATATTTTTCACGGCGAATGCCGGGCCCCGGGAGATCAAAACCCCGCCCCTTCTGCGGGAAAAACGCGATATGACAAAATGCGCAACCCCCGCCGGCGGCATAACCTAACGATCATTATATGGTCATTATCCGGCGCAATCGGGCCTATCCCCTGCCCAAATAGACCAGCAGCAATCCACCGGCCATCAATAGCATACCCACCCGCCGAAGGGATTGATCCGGTGTCGCCATGATCTGTTGCAGCCAGATCTTCATCTTTTCCGGAAAAGCAAAATAGGGCAGTCCTTCCACAAACATGACCATGCCGATAACACACAAAAAATATCGCATAAGGCACCTTTCAATCTCAAATCAACGCTATTCGTCCCTCTGGTACACCATCACCGGCGACTTTACAAGGTGATTGCCCCCTATTGCGCACGGCCAACGCGTATCGATCGTGTTCCCAGACCGCCATTGAAAACAGGCAAAAAAGGGTTACCCGGATCTTGGGCATGAAAAAAACTTGACGCCCCTGCGCCCTTGGTGTTCAATACCGCACTTGTGCAGGGTTCAATGCTGGCAGGGCCGGGTTCCGGCGTCCGCCAAAATGGCGCAACATACCGATTTTCGATGTTATCCCGGCCCATCAGCCTTGAACAGCGAACCTTTGAAGCAGCACCTTGAATTAACCGCAAAAGCCCAATGGATACCAAGATGCAATTCGAACCCGTCATCGGCCTGGAAGTGCATGCCCAACTCAAAACCGCCACCAAGATCTTCTGCGGCTGTTCAACCGAGTTCGGCGCACCCCCCAACACCCATACCTGCCCGGTCTGCCTGGGGATGCCCGGCGTTCTGCCGGTGCTTAACAAAAAGGTGGTGGAATACACCCTGCGCATGGCCCTGGCCACCAATTGCGCCATTCCCGGGCAGAGCCGCTTTGCCCGTAAAAATTATTTTTACCCGGACCTGCCCAAAGGGTATCAAATCTCCCAGTACGAACTGCCCATTGCCGTCAACGGCCATGTGGATATCCACATCGACGGCCGGACCAAACGCATCGGCCTGACCCGCATTCACATGGAGGAGGACGCGGGCAAACTGATCCACGATGAAACCCGGCCGGTCAGCCTGGTGGACCTGAACCGCGCCGGCACCCCCCTGATGGAGATCGTCAGCGAACCGGATCTGCGCTCGGCCGAAGAGGCCGGCGCCTACCTGCGGTCGCTGCGCGCCATTGTCCGCTGGATCGATGTGGGCGACGGCAATATGGAAGAGGGCAGTTTCCGCTGCGATGCCAACGTCTCCATCCGGCCCAAAGGCGACGAAACCTTTGGCACCCGCACCGAAATCAAGAATCTGAACTCCTTTAAAAACGTGGAAAAGGCCATTCAATATGAGATCGCCCGTCAGACCGAAATGGTGCTGGACGGCAACGCAGTGGTTCAGGAGACCCGCCTGTGGGACCCGGTCAAAGGGGGGACCCTTTCCATGCGCAGCAAAGAGGAGGCTCACGATTACCGCTATTTTCCCGACCCGGACCTGTTACCCCTGGTGATCGACCGACAATGGGTGGATCGAGTCCGTAAAGCGTTGCCCGAACTGCCTGTCCAACGTCGCGCACGCTTCGCCACTGATTTCAAGTTGCCCGACCATGACGCCGGTGTGCTCACCGCCAGCCGGGAGCTGGCAGACTATTTTGAAGCCTGCCTGAAAGATTTCAACCAGCCCAAAACGGTCAGCAACTGGATCATGGGCGCGCTGTTGGGCCTGCTCAACAGCGAAAACAAAACCATTGAGCAATCGCCTGTTTCAGCCGCTGATCTGGCAGACCTGCTCAAACTGATCCAACGCGATGTGATCAGCGGCAAAATCGCCAAAACCGTTTTCGACGAAATGGCCGCCACTGGTAAACCCCCCAGGCAAATCATCGAGGAGCAGGGGCTCTCCCAGGTCTCGGACACGGACACCCTTGAACGCACCATTGACGGCATCATCGCCGCCAGTGCCGATGAGGTGGCAAAATTCAAAGCCGGCAACAAAAAATTGATGGGATTTTTCGTGGGGCAGGTGATGAAGGCGACCCAGGGCAAGGCCAATCCCAAACTGGTGAATGAGATCCTGGGGAAAAAACTGAATGCATAAAAGTGGTTTCAAAACCGTCCATCGGATCTGAGGTCAACCGCAGACAGACTTTGCCTATGTTGAGAATTGGACGCCCTGCCCGGCACGGAAATTGGGGCGCTGGTAACCGCCCGATTTTGGGAGGCTGAATCCCGAAAAAATGCCCGAAATTATTTATCTACCGGTTCCATTAAGAAAAAATCCGATATTGAAAAGACAACTTCAACATCTTGATCGGGTAAAAGTCTCTTTTTTAATTGAGCAGCCAATTTTTCAATATC
>JBFFHG010000703.1:0-3072 GCA_041557055.1 Desulfosarcinaceae bacterium | reverse complement strand
GGGGGGTCCATACTGGGATCTTCCCGCGGGCCGCAGGATATCGAAGATATCGTGGATTGCCTTGAACGGATGAATATCGGCATTCTGTTTATGATCGGCGGCGACGGCACCCTGAATGCCGCGTTGAAGATTGCCGACGCCGTCCTGGCCAGAGGACTTAAGATCAGCGTGGTGGGCATCCCCAAAACCATTGACAACGATATCTATCTGGTATCCCGATCCTTTGGTTTCGACACGGCTGTGGAGGTCTCCCGCAACGCCATCATCGGCGCCCACAATGAGGCCTCGGCCTATCCCAACGGCATCGGACTCATCAAATTGATGGGAAGGCACTCGGGTTTTATCGCCGCCACCGCCGCCCTGGCCCAGCAGGATGCCAATTTCGTGCTGATTCCGGAGGTGGAGTTTGACCTGGAAGGTCCCAACGGCTTGCTCAACGCATTGGAACAACGCCTCAACTCCCGCGGCCACGCGGTCATCGTCGCAGCCGAAGGCGCCGGCCAATCCTTCTTTAAGAATGCAACCGATGAACGGGACGAATCCGGCAACATCCGCTTGAACGATATCGGACTTTTTCTGAAAAACGCCATCACAGGCCACTTCAAGGCCAAAAACATCGGCGTCTCAGTCAAATACATCGATCCCAGCTATATGATTCGAAGTCTCTCCGCCAATGCCAACGACAGCGTTTTTTGCGGATTTTTGGGCCGCAATGCGGTTCATGCCGGCATGGCCGGCAAAACCAAACTGATCATCGGACGCTGGAACAGCCATTTCGTTCATGTGCCCATGGAGTGTTCAGCCGGCAAACGCAAGCAGGTAACACCGGACGGAGAGCTGTGGTCGGCTGTGCTGGCCGCCACCGGACAGGGAGACTTGAAAAACCCTTAAAACAGTTGGTGCCCATCCGGAAACAGCCAATTTGCCTGTTTCCGGATGGGGGCACCAGTTATTTATAAACACGATGCAATAAGCGGCCAATGACTTCAGCGTGTTTCTGCGCAGCCCCGCGATGGGGCAGGATGGCCTGCCGGGCGGCCGCACCTGCCGCTGCCGCTTTGCCGGGAGACTCAAGCCACTGCATCGCCATGGCGGCCATCCGGTCGGCGGTGTCCACCATCACCCCCCCGCCGCTCCCATGAATCACCTGGCACGCATCGGCAAAATCTTCCATGGAGGGGCCATAGAGGATGGGCTTGCCCCACATGGCCGGCTCCATGATATTCTGCCCCCCCTTGGGCACCAGGCTCCCGCCGCAAAAAACAATATCAGCCACACTATAGGTGGTCGACAACTCTCCGATGGTATTCAAAATGACCACCGGTGCTGTCCGGGATCTCTGATTGTCGTCCATGGCGGTCCGCAATTGATACTGGAGTCCGAGGGCCGTAACCCATTGGCCGATCTGATCTGCACGCTCGATGTGGCGTGGGGCGATGATTAAAACGGTATTGGCAAAGCGGCTGCGAATTTTTAAAAAGGCCTCCAAAATCATCTGCTCTTCAGGGTTGCGCGTGCTGCCGGCCACGAACACCCGGGTGCCGGCATCGACGCCATAAAGACGGGCGGCCCATTCACGGATATTTTTTTCTTCAAAGGGGTCGGGGCCGTCGAATTTGGCATTGCCGTTAATCTGAATGCGATGGCCCGGGGCGCCCAAAGATTGGATTCTTTGCGCATCGTCAGAGCTGATCATGCTGAAAGCATCCACATGGGAAAGGGTAAAATTCATCAAAGATCGAACTTTTTGGTAGCGGCGGATGGATCGTGAAGAGATGCGGCCGTTGACGATGGCGATTTTCGCCCCCATGCGTCGAGCGCCCACAATCAGATTCGGCCAGATTTCGGTCTCAAGCAAAACCAGAATATCGGGCCGGACCGTTTCAAGGGCTTTGCGGGTGGGGCCGACCAAATCCAGCGGTGCAAAAAAACATGGGACCCCGTCCCCTAAAAGCTCTTGACCCTGGGCAAGCCCTTGTTCTCTGAGGGTGGAAAGGGCGATGGCACAGGCAGGGTATTTGCTGCGCAAAGCGTTGGTAACGGCCGCCGCCACCCGCACTTCGCCAACGGATACGGCATGAATCCAGATGCGGGGCCGGCTTTGCAGTGCCTGGGCAACGGTGTTGGGATAATACCCCATCCGCTGGTAAAATCTGCTGAAATTATTCCCGCGGAAGCGATGGTGCAGCCATATCAGCGGAACCAGAACCACCGAGCTGCAGGCGGTCAGCAGCCTGTATACCGAATAGCTGGAATTCATTGTCGCGGAATTTCGAGAAACCGGTCCCCTTTTATCCTCAGCAGGCTGAGACTCTTGATGGCCTCACCATCTTGTGCAAAAGCTAAGGGACCGGTAACACCGTCCAGTTCGGTCATCTGCAACAAGGCGTCCCGCAGGTTGTTTCGCAACCCCATGTCGGCCTGGGTCATGATATTTATCAGCATGCGGGCCGTGTCGAAAGCAAAGGCCTCCATAATGCCGGGTTCGCTCTCATAGATCTGTTGGTAGGTGTCGACAAATTGCCGAACCGTTGGAGAAGGGCTCTCTTTGAAAAAGCCGTCCACCATAATGGCGTTTTGAGCGTAATCCCCTGTCATCTCAATCAACTGGGGCGAATGCCACAGGTTGGTCCCGGCCAGATAGATATCCCGAATGTCATTATAGACCAATTGGGGCAGAATGAGCGCTGCCGTCTTGGGTGCATCGGGGATAAAAAGCACATCGAAATCGACCATGGGATCTTTGTTTTTTTTCCGTTTCCGGCGGCTGAGGGCCGGTCTCTTAACCCGATCCTGGTCAGGGTCCTGAAAATAGAGCCCCGTTAAACGAGTGACCGGATCGGGGACGAGATCCTCAAGGTCTTCCGGGGTCGGGGCGTGTCTGTTAAAATAGGGAGCATCCGCCACCTGGACCCGCGACCGGGCTTCCAACGCCTTGGGCACGGGATGGTAGGTTCCCACCAATTTACGAATGGTTTCCGCAAAATCGGTTTGTTGGGTTTCATAAGCTTCAACCCCGACAACCTGCCCGCCCTGGCGAATCACCTCCTCCCAAAAAAGGTTCATAAAGGT
>JBFFHG010000702.1:0-3076 GCA_041557055.1 Desulfosarcinaceae bacterium | reverse complement strand
GGATGCTGTCCTGCACATGGGCCGCCGCATAAAAAAAGCCGCCGAACTGACCGCCGATCGGGACGGCCTGGCCTGCGCCAAACTCTGCGTTTTTGCCAATATCCCCCAAGACGTGCCGTTTATGGCCGGCGCCTATTTGGGGATTGGTGAAGCCGACAAGGTGATCAATGTGGGCGTCTCAGGCCCCGGCGTTGTCCGCAAAGCCATTGATCGCACGCTGGAATCCCGCCCGGATATGAATTTGGGCCAGATAACCGAGTTGATCAAGCGCACGGCCTACAAAGTCACCCGGGTTGGCGAGTTGATCGGCCGGGAAGTGGCGGAAGTTATGGGCATTCGTTTCGGGGTGGTGGATCTTTCTCTTGCACCGACCCCCAATGTGGGCGACAGCGTGGGGGAAATCTTTCAAAGCCTTGGACTGCGCAGTATCGGTGTGCCCGGAACAACGGTGGCCCTGGCCATGCTCAACGACGCCGTTAAAAAGGGCGGCGCCTTTGCCAGTTCCAACGTGGGCGGTCTCAGCGGCGCCTTCATTCCCGTAAGCGAAGACCTCAACATCTCCAAATCAGCCGAGGAGGGCTTCCTCTCCCTGGAAAAACTGGAAGCCATGACCAGCGTCTGTTCCGTTGGGTTGGACATGGTGGCAATCGCCGGAGACACTTCGGCCGAAACCGTGGCAGCCATCATCGCCGATGAGATGGCCATCGGGGTCATCAACAAAAAAACCACCGCAGCGCGCATCATCCCGGTGCCCGGCAAAAAGGTCGGCGACCGTGCTTATTTCGGCGGTCTGTTGGGAGAATCCATTATCATGGCGGTCAACAACGCTCAAGCCGACAACCCGTTCATTCGCCGCGGCGGATTGATACCATCGCCCATTCACAGTCTGACCAACTGAATCAATTAGCGGCACGCCCTTTGGAATCAACAGCCTGAAAAACACAAGAGATTGAAGCGGCTATTTGTTCCACGAAAAAAGCCGGGCGCCGATAATCAAAAACAGAAAGGTCATGCCGCACAAAATAGCCAGTTCAGGCCAGACATCGATCAACCCCGCACCGTCATTCATGATTTTACGAACGCCGGTGAGCAGATGCGTCAAAGGAAAAAGCTTGGCGATGCTTTTGACCCATGCGGGGGCCCCCTCGATGGAGAACCACACTTCGGAGAGAAACATCATGGGCCAGGTGATAAACGTCAGCAATCCATTGGCAAACTCTTCACTGGTGCCCCGGGATGCGATCACCAGTCCCATGGCTGTCAGACTCAAACAACCGGCCAGAAAAAGGACGGCCAAATCCAGATAAGACCCTTCCACATAGAAATCGAACACCAGATCGCATCCGACCCATAGAATTGTCAAAGTAAAGACCAACAGGAAAAAGCGCGAGAGCATCTGGGCGCTCAAGTATTCAAAGGCCGTTAAAGGGGTGGCTCTAAGCCGTTTGAGAACACCGTTTTTGCGATAGCGCACCACCACGAACCCCACGCCGTAAAGGGCTGAAAACATAATGTTCATCCCCAATATGCCGGGAAACAGCCAGTCGATATAACGAATCTGGCGCGCGGCAATCACCTTTTGGCGATTGAGTTTCGCAGAAGGATCAGGCAAAAGGGCTGCAATAAGAATCTTCTCAACCAAATATCCTTTGGGGGAGGTGTCGCTGATCCAGTAGTCGTAAGGCTGAACACTGATGTCCAGCAGAAGATCGATTTTGTGGTGCTTCAGTTTGGCCAAACCCTGTTCCAGGTCCTGACATCCGATATACCGTACCAATCGGATCATGCGCAATTTTTCGGGAATACACGCCTGTTGGATGTTCTGCTCAATCTGATCGCACGGAAAAAGGCCGATCTTATAGTCCTTGGGGTCGTCGCCGCCGAAAATGATGGCAAAACCGCCGATAATCAGAAAGGGAAACAAAAAGTTCCACCCAAAGGCTTCCCGGTCGCGAAAAAATTCCCGGTTGCGGGCCACAAACATCGACCATATGCGTTTGATACTCATCATCAATCCCTTAAGCGGCGACCGGTCAGATTTAAAAAAACCGCCTCCAGGCTGGGCGCCTGGATCTCCATATGGGTCAAATCAGCGCCGGATTTCAAAAGCGTCTGGATCGCCTGGTTCATCTCGTCGACCTGGATTTTAATGGAATGATCCGATCTTTCCATTTTAAAAGGCATTTCGCCGTTGAGAGCGGCCCAACTCTCCCTGGGCAGCAGAATGTTGATGCCGCCGCCGTGCTGGGATATCAACTCATTGGGGGCGCCCTGGGCAATAATTTTGCCATGATCCACAATCGCCACCTGGTCGCACAGTTGATGGGCCTCCTCCATGTAGTGGGTCGTCAAAATAATGCTTTCACCTTGTGCCTTGACATTATTGACAATATCCCAAAGGTTGCGGCGGGCCTGGGGATCGAGGCCGGTGGAGGGCTCATCCAGGAAAATCAGACCTGGCCGGTTTATCAAGGCCAGGGCCAGGAGAAGCCGTTGACGCTGGCCGCCGGATATTTTATCGTTCTGCTGCTTGCGGATATCGCTTAAATGGCAAAGCGCGATCATTTCCTCGATATCGCGACTCTTGTTGTAGAGGGATTTAAATGTGACCAGGGTTTCCTGGACCGTCATATAAGCCAGCAACGCCGTTTGCTGAAACATAATACCGATCTGTTCCCGAAATGACCCCGTACGACTGCTGCCTTTATAGAGAATCCGGCCTGACGTGGGTGCAATGATATCTTCAATGATCTCGATCAACGTGGTTTTACCGGCGCCGTTGGGCCCCAGCAAACCGAAACAGACCCCCTGCGGCACGGCCAGACTCAGATGATCAACAGCCGTGAGTCTGCCATACCGCTTGGTCACATCGATGGCTTCAATAACCGGCGTATTCATTGTCCATATCCCCGTATCTTGCTATGCTGGTGAAACAAACCGTTGATCAAGGTTTTGTCCCCACATCAAAAAGAGAGAAATCTCTGATGTACCCAAGGCCGAGCCATTAATCAAGATCCTTTATTCCCATCTCAAAACGGCAGGGGGAAAATTCGAAGTTTTGACAATCTGACAATTC
>JBFFHG010000701.1:0-3077 GCA_041557055.1 Desulfosarcinaceae bacterium | reverse complement strand
GGGCGGCCTGGCGCGTACGGTTGGGAAAGCTGCCGAAGAAAACCGTCAGGTCTAAATCGTTGATCCGTTTCCGTATGGGGGCCAGAAAATCAGCCAGGCAATTGCCCGATCCGATGAGCGCTTTGATCTCCACCTGATCGAGGAAATCTTGCTGCAAACGGCTCGGTTGAAAGGGAAAAGCGATGTTGTCGTTTCGTGCAACCGCCGGCTGAACATCTTGCAGTCCAACCACGGGATCGAACCGGGGAATCCCCGATTCCAAGGGATACCATCCACCGCCCTGCGCTGCATGCCATCCCATGGCCCGGGCCATGGTCAACCAGATGCCGTAATCCCGGGCAAAAGCCAGGCGTTTGGCAGTGATCAGGGTGGCCGGCTGACGGTGGCCCAATGCATGGGCGATGGTGCGTATCTTCTCCTGATCCGCTCCGATGGTCGCCTTGAAGCTTTCCGCCGGCAGGGCCGCATAGGTGGCCGCCCACGCCTGAAAATCTTTGGGTTTCGTCCCGGCCGTTGAGTTGTCAGCCGACTGCTCCTCCAGCAGCATTTTCATCAAGGCCAATCCCAGATCGTTGCCCCGGTTGGGCTCGATCAGCACCGCAATGTCCGCCTTGGCCATGGTGGTGGTGAACCGCGAATCGGCGGCGATGATTTTCGTTCCGTTTCGCTGGGCCGCCAGTATCCGCTGAAAGGCCACCGGATGGGTCGCCGCCATGTCGGCTTCAATCAGCACCAGGCAGCGGCTTTGGGACCATTGACGGCTCTCAAGGGTCGGATGCCGCACCTCGGCCGGTAAATCGGCGTCCGCGGCTTCCTGCCAGGGGTGGTAGACATGGGGGGTTCCCCAGAGGCGGGCAAAACGCCGGGCCCCGAGGTAGAAGTCGAGACCGGCCTCCGGATCGCAGCCGATGACCAAAGATTCGGCACCGTGTTGCTCTTTGACACGGCGCAACCGTTCCGCCAGCAAGTCGATCCCCTTTTCCCAGTTGTCAAAAGCTTCAAAAGGCCCGTTCAATCTGTTGCGCGTGCCTGGCAGGGTGATCCGTTCGGACGCGGTGAGTCCCTGCACAAAGGCAATGCCTCTGGCGCACAGGCGTCCCCTGCTGAAGGGATGGCGTTCATTGCCCTGGATATCGACAATGCGTTCATCTTTAACATAGGTCAATAGTCCGCACCCTGCGGTGCATTCCTGACAACAGGCGGTGATGACCTGATCATGATCTTTGCAGGTACCAGGTTTCCGCCTCAACGAAATGGTTTCGAGCATGCTAACCCCGGTTTTTGAATAAGATTTTGGATGTCATGAACGCAACACCTCTATCCGTCCATTACGAAAAAATATATTCAGCAATGTCTGTGCCACAAAAAATCAAAACTTTCCGGCGGCGGAGTGTTTTATAACAAACCGTAATCACGTCTGATTTTTATTGCCGGAGAAAAAACGGCCACTTCCCCTTAAAGGGGAAAAAAGCCCCATTGCAGAGGGGGTGCCCAGGTCTAATCCCTTGTTAATCCGTTAAAAAACACGATTGGGGTCAATTGGGGTGAAATTGGATCGAGGCAGGGCCAAATGGGGACAAACCGATGATCGGCCCATTTCTTCCTTATCGCTGTAATACCCTCTAACTGCATAGCTTCCTTGCTAAAATTGTTCACGGCAAGGGATTGTACCATTTACTGTAAATAATGGTGTGAATTTTGCAAGTTGGCTTCGCAAAAGTTATGGATAAATTTGCTCAAGTTCCAAGGCTTCTTTTGGGTGTTGCAGGCCAGGAGGAATGGTTTGCGCACTCTAAATCCATTTTGTTTTTAAGGAGCAGCATTTGACGCAATATGACAACGATCGTCCCTGCAGCGTGGATTATTTGCGTATCTCCATTACCGACCGGTGCAACCAGCGTTGCTTTTACTGTATGCCCCATGGAGATTCGCGGCTTTTCAAGCACTCCGAGATACTCCGTTATGAAGAAATTTTGTCCGTTGTCGCTGCGGCCGTCAAAACAGGATTTCGAAAGTTTCGACTCACCGGCGGCGAACCTTTGGTGCGCAAAGGTATTTGCGAGCTTATCCGCAATATGGTCGCCGTGGCGGGTGTTGAAGAGGTGGTGTTGACCACCAACGGCGTATTGCTGGAAGATATGGCCCCGGCATTGTACGCCGCCGGGCTCAGGCGTTTGAATATCAGTCTGGACACCTTGAATCCATTGAAATTCCGGAAGATCACAAAAAAAGATCATTTTGAACGCGTTCTGCGGGGAATCCAAATGGCCCGCAAGGCTGGATTGGACCCCATAAAGATCAACGTGGTCGTCATTCGCGGGGTCAATGATGATGAGTTGGAAGATTTTGGCAGATGGGCGGGTCGGCAAGCACTGACGGTGCGTTTTATTGAATACATGCCCATCGGTTGCCGGAATACCTGGGACGCCGCTCAGGTGGTCTCCATTGATGACATCCGCCGGCGCCTGGAGCGGGTGATGGCGTTGCAGCCCCTGAACCGTTGTGTGTCTGACGGTCCGGCCAGGCGCTACGCTCTGGGAACAACGGGTGGAGAAATCGGGTTGATCGGCGCCGTCAGTCATCATTTTTGCCGTTCCTGCAACCGTTTGAGGCTGACACCGGAAGGTCGGTTGCGTCCCTGTCTGCTCAGGGATGAGGAGATCGACATCAAGAACCCATTGCGGGCCGGCTGCGATGAAGCGACACTGATTGATCTGATTCAAAAGGCGGTCGGGGCCAAGATCAATCATTGCACACCGGACCTGCTTTTTGAACAGGGCGCACAACGCGGCATGTCGCGCATTGGCGGTTAACCCTGACGTTGCAAAAGCCCGAGGACTCCATGTCCGGTATTGCCATGGGAGCCCGTTGAAAGGGCTGCGCCTCGGATCTGAAGCCCTCGGGCTTTTGCAGCGTCAGGCAAATTCAATTGCAAAGGGGGTTGGTATTCCGCACACTGGAGAGTATTTTTTGAAACGCCGAAAGGCTCTATTGCGAGCGAATGTGAATTGCTTACGCTAAGCGGAAGGAGGTACGAATGACCACGGCACTGTTGGTTTTAATCGCGCTTATGTGGC
>JBFFHG010000700.1:0-3079 GCA_041557055.1 Desulfosarcinaceae bacterium | reverse complement strand
TGGATGGGGGGCTGAAATGATCTTTTACGCCTTTGCTCGTTCCCCCGTCTTTCGTGGGAGGGGCGGGGGGCAATAATTCATGGGAAAACGGTCAACGGGCCGAGGGAAGGAGACTGACATGCGATTTGTCATTATCGGTGGAGATGCGGCCGGTATGAGTGCCGCCAGCAGGGCCAAGCGTTTGGTTCCCGCTTTGGAAGTGGTTGTGCTGGAGCAGACCCGGGATGTCTCATACAGCGCTTGCGGCATGCCCTATAATATTGCCGATCCCGCCCGCAGCATGGATGATCTGGTGGTGCGCAAGGCCGATGTCTTTCGGCAAAAAGCGGGCATCGATCTGCGAACCGGACACCGGGTTGCGCATATCGATGTCGCCGGAGGTAAAGTGGCTGGAATTGCCGATGACAACCGGCAGTTCGAACTCTCCTTTGATCGCTTGCTGATCGCCACCGGCGCCGCCTCCATTGTCCCCGAGCTTCCCGGTTTTGATTTGCCCGGTGTCATGGCGTTGAAGAATCTGGAGCAGGGGCGGCAGATCAAATCTTTTTTGAGGGACAATACCGTTCGTCGAGCGGCGATCATCGGCATGGGCTATATTGCCCTTGAGATGTGTGAAGCGTTGCGCGCCCGCGGAATTGAGGTGGAGATGATCAAGCCGCGACCGGATCTGCTGCCCTGGATGGATCGCGGGCTGGCGGCCACGGTTGAACAGGTTTTAAGGGAAAACAAGGTGCAGATGCATTTTGGCAAGACGGTCAAGCGCATTGAACGCAGCCATGGCGGTTTCAGGGTGTGGGGTGATGATCCATCTCCCATTGTGGAAGCGGACATGGTTCTGGTGGCCATGGGGGTCAAGCCCAACAGTGATATGGCCGCCCAGGCCGGGCTTCAACTCGGACCTGATAGCGCCATTGCCGTGGATCGCCAAATGCGCACCTCGGATGACCGGATTTATGCCGCCGGGGATTGCGCGGATGCTTTTCATGTGGTCACCGGCCAAAGAACCTGGATACCTTTGGCTTTGAGAGCCAATCGGGCCGGATGGGCAGTGGCCGACCACATTTGCGGCAAGACCGCGGATATTGCGGGCGTGGCGGGCACAGCGGTGTTTAAGGTGTTTGACCTTGAAGCGGCCCGCACCGGTTTGACGGTTTCGCAGGCAACCGCAGCCGGATTCGATCCGGTGAGCACAACCATCTCCGCGCGTTCAAGGGCCCATGCCCATCCCGGGGCATCTCAAATCCAGGTCCATATGGTGGGCGACAAAAAGAGCGGGCGTTTACTGGGGACCCAAATGGTCGGCCGGGAAGGCGTCGCCCATCGCATCAATGCAGCCGCCGTAGCGCTGCACGCCGCCATGACCGTGGACCAGTTTGTCCAGTGCGATCTGGCCTATGCCCCGCCCTTCGGGCCGGTCTGGGACCCGCTGCTGGTGGCGGCCAATCAGTTGGCCAAGGCGCTGTGAAACGCTAAAACGTCAAACAGCTAAAAATCTGATCTGTTCATGCCGTCATAAATAGGGCGAAAAAAGCCATGCCAGTGCATCCCTGGCCCGAACGGGGATGGATCGCGCATCCATCTCCTTCAACGATATTTCCCGGCAACAGGCCAGTTTTTCCTGGAAGTAGGGAGTAAGAATTTGTCCGGCTGTTCGGTCATAAATTTCGATGACCAATTCAAAATTCAAGCGCAGGCTCCGGGGATCGATATTGGCCGAACCAATCTGGGCATAATGATCATCGATGATGATGAGCTTGCTGTGGACAAAAGGGGCGGGCTGGTAAAAAACCCGAACCCCCTTTTGCAGCAATTCCCAGAGCATTTTGCTCGTTGCCCATTGCATATACGGCAGATTGCTCTTGCCGGGCAGGAGGATATCCACCCGGACACCCCTCAGGGCCGCATTTTGCAGCGCAGTAATAAGCTGCCGTGAGGGCAGAAAATAGGGCGTCATGATCGATATCCGGCGCCGGGCGGTTGAGAAGGCGCCGAATATGATGGTTGAAAGTTTGCCTTGCCGTTCATTGGGGCCATCCACAATGACCCGGCAGCGGGTTTTTCTATTCACGGGCGCCGGCTGGGTCCAGGGCGGCGCGGGGGTTCCTGAGCAAAAAGACCAGTCCGACAAAAAAGCATTTTCGATCTGGCTGACCACCGGGCCGGTCAATTGAAAATGCACATCCTCGACGCGTTTGGGGTTTTCCCGGATTTCTGCAAGATGACGGCCGCCAATGTTCATGCCTCCGACAAAGCCCGTATCTCCATCCGCCACCAGAATTTTGCGATGGTTGCGCAAATTGATATGTGCTTCGGGCGGGAACAGTTTCGGCGGCAGAAAACGGGACGTCGGCACCCCGCCTCTGCGAAGCAACGTCCCCGCCCGCGGAAAAGCATACAATTCACCGACCCCGTCAAGAATCACTCTCACATCGACGCCGCGGCGATGGGCCCGGGTCAGCGCGTCAATGAACAGCCGTCCGGTTTTGTCGGTTTCGAAAATGTAGGTTGATAAAAACAGGGTGTTTTTTGCCTTGTCAATGGCTTCCAGCATGGCCGGATAGGCCTGTTCGCCGTTGCGTAATAATTCAATGCTATTTCCTCCCACAATCGGACGTTCCGCCACGGCGCAGGAAATTTTTACGATTTCAGACAATTCCGGGTGAATGGTTAAGTCGGTTGCCGCTTGTCCCCCTGTATTTTCATCGTCATTATCAAACCGGAAAGAGAAAAATCGATGCATTCTTCTGGCGCGGGTGCGAATTCGGTTGATACCGAAAAGATAATACAGAAAAGGCCCCAGCAAAGGAAACAGGAGGCATGCCGATATCCAGCCCAGGGCGGCCTTAGGGTCACGCTTGAATAGCAGGGCGTGTCCGGCGGAAGCAATTGCCAGCAGAACGTGCAATAAAATTAGTATCCAGTGCATATTCCATTCACGATTATTCGCCGATAATTTTTACCAATACCCGTTTGCGCCTGCGGCCGTCGAATTCACCGTAGAAAATTTGCTCCCAGGTACCAAAGTCAAGCTCGCCTTTCGTTACGGCGACCACCACTTCACGCCCCATAATTTGTCGTT
>JBFFHG010000699.1:0-3088 GCA_041557055.1 Desulfosarcinaceae bacterium | reverse complement strand
TGAATCTCTTGTTGTTGCAAAAATCCGTTGCGCTCGGCGCCGAAATCGACGAAGACGGCCTGAAGGCTGGGTTCCACCCGGGTGATCACACCTTTATAGATATTGCCGTGAATGATTTCCCGGCCGGCGCTCTCGATCTGAAACTCCTCCAGCCGATTGTCGATGACTTTGGCGATGCGGCACTCTTCCGGATCAATGGCGTTGATCAGAATCTTGCTACTCATTCGTTGTTTTTTCCTGTATTGTTTTCAAGCATGTATGGGCATCGGCGGATTGCATGGTCACAGACTTTCTTCTGATATGCAATTGCGGGGTTTAAGTCAAATAAATTCGTAAGTTGCACTTTCAAAAAACTTATGGCATGAGCATTCAAGTTGTTCGAAACAGCCGAGATGAATCAGGCGGCCGTGACAATATGGCCGGCATCACGATAGGTGGAGATAATGGAAGAGCGATACAGTCCCCAGATGATTGAACGCAAATGGCAAGCCGCGTGGCAGGAAAAACATCTGTTTAAAGTGGAACACGACCCGTCCAGGCCCAAGTATTACCTGTTGGAAATGTTTCCCTATCCGTCAGGCAAGATCCACATGGGCCATGTGCGCAACTACACCATTGGCGATGTGGTGGCCCGCTACAAGCGCATGCAAGGCTTCAATGTGTTGCACCCCATGGGGTGGGATGCTTTCGGCATGCCCGCTGAAAATGCGGCCATTGCCAACAACAGTCACCCGGCCACCTGGACCTACGACAATATTGATTACATGCGCTCCCAACTCAAACGTTTGGGTTTTTCCTATGACTGGGATCGTGAAATCGCCACCTGCCGGCCGGAATATTACCGGTGGGAGCAGTGGCTTTTTCTCAAGATGTATGAAAAAGGCATGGCCTATCGCAAAGAGTCTTATGTTAACTGGTGCGAACCCTGTCAAACCGTTTTGGCCAATGAACAGGTTGAGGCGGGCATGTGCTGGCGTTGCGCAAAGCCTGTTCAGCAGAAAAAATTGTGGCAATGGTTTTTCCGCATCACCGATTACGCCGAGGATCTTCTGGCTTATTGCGACCAACTGCCCGGATGGCCGGACAAGGTCACCACCATGCAGAAAAACTGGATCGGCCGCAGCCGGGGGGCGGAGATTCGTTTTGCAGTGGAAAACAGCAAAATGGTCATTCCGGTTTTTACCACCCGCCAGGATACGGTGTTCGGCGCCACCTTCATGTGCCTGGCGCCTGAACATCCCATGGTGCCCGAATTGGCCAAGGACACTGGCCAGGAAGAGGCGGTGGCGGAATTTATCCGGCGCATCAGCCGTCAGGAGCGCTCCAGCAAGGCCGTCGAGTCCTATGAAAAAGAAGGCGTGTTTACAGGCGCATACTGTATCAACCCCATGAACGGGCGTCGCATGCCGGTCTATACCGCCAATTTTGCCTTGATGGAATACGGCACCGGGGCCGTCATGTCCGTGCCGGCCCATGACCAGCGAGATTTCGATTTTGCCAAAAAATACGGGCTGGAGGTCGTGATTGTGATCAACCCGCCGGATCAGGAATTGGACGGCGCAACCTTGATCGAGGCTTATACCGACGATGGCGTGATGACCAATTCGGCGCCCTTTGACGGTCTGCCCAATCGTCAGGCCATGGAAAAAATTGCCGATTTGCTGGAAGAAAAGGGAATGGGCCGGCGTACCATCAGCTTTCGGTTGAGGGACTGGGGAATTTCCCGCCAGCGATACTGGGGCGCGCCCATCCCCATGATACACTGCCCCCATTGCGGGATTGTCCCCGTACCCGAGGAGGATCTGCCGATTGTGCTTCCCGAAGATGCCGCTCTGCTGCCGGGCGGCCGGTCGCCGTTGCCTGCCCTGGAAATATTTAAACGCACCGTTTGTCCCAAATGCGGCAGTTCCGAGGCGCGGCGGGAGACCGATACCATGGACACCTTTGTGGAGTCCTCATGGTATTTCGAGCGCTATTGCAGCCCCCATTGCCATGATGCCATTTTCGACCGCGAAGCGGTCGATTACTGGATGCCGGTGGATCAGTACATCGGCGGGGTGGAGCATGCTATTTTGCATCTGCTCTACTCGCGCTATTTTACCCGGGTGCTTCACGATACGGGCCTGGTCAAATTCAAAGAGCCCTTTACGCGGCTGTTGACCCAGGGAATGGTGTGCAAGGAGACCATGACATGTCCCCAACACGGGTTTCTCTTTCCCGAACAGGTCAAAGACACCGACGGGGGGCGGCAATGTACGCTATGCGGTCAACCGGTCATCACCGGGCGGGTTGAGAAGATGTCCAAATCCAAACGCAATGTGGTCGATCCCAATACCCTGCTGGATCGGTACGGTGCCGACACCACCCGGCTCTTCTGCCTTTTTGCGGCGCCGCCGGAGAGGGATTTGGAATGGAGCGAGCAGGGCGTGGAGGGCAGTGCGCGGTTTCTCAACCGCGTTTGGCGTCTCGTGTATGGATGGTATCCCCATGTAAAGGATCAACCCCCCTTTGAGGGCGCCCCCGATGAACTGGCCGGGGCCCTGCGCGACCTTTACAAGAAAACCCATCAGGTGATTCATAAGGTAACCTGCGATATTGAGGACCGTTTCCATTTTAATACCGCCATCAGCGCCGTTATGGAGTTGGTCAACCAGATGTACGGCATTGAAATTGAAGAGGGAATCGGGCAGCCTCATGGGGCCGGTGTGGTGCGCCATGCACTGGAGAGCACGGCGCTGCTCCTGTCACCTATTGTTCCCCATTTTGCCGAAGAGATCTGGCGTCTTTTGGGAAAATCGCAGCATATCCTTCTGGCCCGGTGGCCCTCTTATCGTGAAGATGCCCTGGTGGCCGATGAGGTGACCATTGTTGTACAGGTCAACGGAAAACTGCGCGGCCGCTTTAATGCAGCCCTGGATACCGATCAGGGGCGTTTGAAAGAGAGGGCTCTGGCTGACGAACGGGTTCAGGGATTTATCAATGGCAAAACCATTCGCAAAGTGATTGTCGTACCCAACAAACTGGTGAATATCGTTGTTTAAGACATTGCAGAAAAAAGGATTGTCGGGTAATGGGCCCCTTTACGGCG
>JBFFHG010000698.1:0-3094 GCA_041557055.1 Desulfosarcinaceae bacterium | reverse complement strand
TTTACTTCGGCCCCTATCCTTCAAGCACGGCGGTTAAATAGACGCTGAAGTTTATCTATAAAACCTTTAAATTGAGAAAGTGCCGCAATCAGACCTTTAATCACCGGACACGGCCGTGCCTGAATTATCAAATGGGGCTTTGCCTGGGGCCGTGCAGCCTGAAGGTGGACCCCAGGCTCTATCAATCCGTTGTCGATGAGGTGATTGCTTTTCTGCGCGGCAGGACGCCGTCATTGATACGTAAAATCAGGGCGCAGATGAAAGCGGCGGCGGATAACGAGGCGTTTGAGAACGCGGCCGTCCTGCGCGACAAGATGTTCTCCCTGGAAAAAACCGTTGAAAAGCAGGTGTCGGTCATCTCTGATTATAAAGATCGGGATGTGGTCACCCTGGTTCTGGAACAGGATGTTACCGCCGCCGTCCTTTTGAGGGTCCGGGGCGGATTTCTGTTGGGGAGCCGGGAATTTGACTTTGAATCGGCCATTGGGACGGCTGAGCGCCAGATGAGCGTTTTTTTGAGGCAATTGTACATGGCGCAACAGGAGATCCCCCCCCAGATACTGGTCAACCATTTGCCTGATGATTTGCAGATGGTCGCGTCGGTCCTGACCGAACAGCGGGGGGCCAAAGTTACAATATCCATTCCCCGGCGCGGTGAAAAATTCAGCCTGTTGCAGATGGCTGTGCAAAACGCCCAAAAAGCGCTGAAAGAGAAGATCGATGGGCGGGCAGCCAATTCAGAGTTGCTCAGACGGCTTCAAAAGCGTTTGGCAATGGACGGATTGCCGCGTCGGATCGAATGTTTTGACAATTCCAATCTGGCCGGCACCCATCCGGTGGCGGCCATGGTTGTCTTTGAACAGGGCCTTCCCTTGCCCGCTGGTTATCGTCATTACAAGATCGGATTCAGCGGTAAGCCGGATGATTACGCCTATATGTATGAAGTGTTGCGCCGGCGGTTTGCCAAGGCCGGGCCCGACAACCCGCTGCCTGACCTGTTGCTGGTGGATGGCGGCAAGGGGCAACTGAACGTGGCGCTGGGCGTACTTGAAGAGTTGGGGTTGCAGGGGCGGTTTGCAGTGGCTGGTATTGCCAAGAGAAATGAAATCATAGGAGAAACATCGGACAAAATCTATTTGCCCGGGCGCTCCAATCCGGTTCAGTTCGGCAAAGATCCGGACTTGCTGCTGTTTCTGCAAAGGGTTCGCGATGAGGCCCACCGGTCGGCCATCGGTTTCCAACGCAGCCGCCGTGGCAGGCAATCCCTCAAGTCAATTCTGGACGATCTGGATGGGGTCGGCCCTAAACGCAAGAATCTGCTTTTACGGCATTTCGGGAGCATTGAAAAAATAAAAGCGGCATCCGTTGAGGAACTCAGCCGTTTGCCGGGAATATCCAACGCACTGGCGCAGTCAATCGGATCGGCGCTTTGCGAAAATAAAAAAAAGGGAGCTTAAGGACCCGCTTAAGAATAACCTCATCGCGTCTAAAATACAGACTTATTCTTGCGCAGGCCCTGAATAAGCGATCAAAGCTCCCTTTTTTTGAATCGAATTACAGCAGATCGGCAATCGCGGCTTTTTCTTCCAACAGTTCATTCTGGGTGGCGGTCAGCCGCTCACGGCTGAAATCACTCACCTGCAGTCCGCCGATCTCCTTCCACTCGCCCTTTTCGCATACAATGGGAAACGAGTAGATGATATCGCCGTCGATCCCATAGGTGTTGCCTGCACTGTAAACGCCCATGCTTACCCATTTGCCGTTGCTTCCCAGGGCCCAATCACGCATGTGGTCGACAGCGGCCGAGGCGGCCGAGGCTGCGCTGGAGGCGCCGCGGGCTTTTATGATGGCGGCGCCGCGCTGCTGCACCGTTGGAATGAAATCGTTAACGTTCCAGGTATCATCGACCAAGGTGTTGGCCGCAACACCATCCACCGTGGCATAGCTGATATCGGGATACTGGGTGGCCGAGTGGTTGCCCCATACGACCATCTTTTCAATCTTGGTCGTTTGGCTGACGGTCTTTTCCGCCAACTGGGAAAGGGCCCGGTTATGGTCCAGGCGCATCATGGCGGTGATGTTGCGGGGGTTGAGATCCGGAGCGTTTTTTAAAGTGATGAGGGCGTTGGTGTTGGCCGGGTTTCCGACAACCAGGATTTTTACGTTGCGATTGGCGTGGTCGTTGAGCGCTTTTCCCTGGACCGAAAAAATGGCGGCATTGGCTTTGAGCAGATCCGAGCGCTCCATGCCGGGGCCGCGGGGCCGGGCGCCCACCAAAACGGCATAGTCGGTGTCTTTGAAAGCAACATTGGGATCATCAGTGGGAACAATACCGGCAACAAGGGGAAACGCGCAGTCGTTCAGTTCCATTACCACGCCCTTCAGGGCATTCATGGCAGGAGGAATTTCAAGCAGTTGCAAAATGACCGGTTGGTCATTTCCTAACATGCTGCCGCTTGCGATACGGAAAATAATGGAATAGCTGATTTGGCCAGCTGCTCCGGTAACTGCTACACGTACTGGGGTTTTCATGGTTGATCTCCTCAAATTGGTTGGCATTATGGCGATTAAACCCGTATGATGGGCGATAGCTGCGAAAAAGGGGGTTTACATAGACACATATCGGAAAGTGTGTCAACAATGAAAGGATGGTTACACGCATTTTGTTCAATTACCGGCTTGGCCTCTGCATCCATGGCGGGCAAAATACCAACGATCAAATCCAAATATTAAATAAAGGGTGGATAATCAGGTAGATCATTTAAATAACTATTAAATATTGACTTGATGACCATATGCAAGTTAAAAGGGTATGACCGAACAGTTGAGGGGTCATGCAGACTTTTAAGATTTAAGTTTAAAGCTGCGTGTGACGATATTTTTACCTAAGGCGTTTTATTGAGCCGGGTGCCGTATTCATAATTTACAGTTGACCACTGGTGGGGTCTTGTTAATGGATATCAAACAGCGACTAAAGTCATTGCTGCAAGAAGCAGAGATATATCGTTCCCAAGGATTAATATCCGAGGCTTACAACAAGTATCAAGACGCTGAAAAACTGGTTAATTCAATCGGCAATCTGAAAAATAAGACC